>CAYTDF010000317.1:0-6145 GCA_964436365.1 uncultured bacterium
AGGGCGGGGTCTTTTCTGGGGATGTTACCGATGTCCTCTTACTGGACGTCACACCGCTTAGTCTCGGTATTGAAACCATGGGCGGTGTCATGACACGGCTTATCGATCGTAACACCACGATTCCATGTGAGAAGAGTGAGACGTTTAGCACTGCGGCCGACAATCAGCCAGCAGTCGAGATTCACGTACTGCAGGGGGAGAGAGACTTCGCCTCCAGTAATAAGACGCTGGGACGTTTTTCGTTGACAGGAATTCCGCCTGCGCCTAGGGGACTGCCTCAGATCGAGGTGATATTTTCTATCGATGCCGATGGGATTGTTAATGTTTCTGCTCGTGATAAGGCTACCAATAAGGAACAGTCTATTCGAATTGAAGGCAGTGGTGCTCTTAGCGATGAAGATGTGGAGACGATGGTTGCGGAGGCTGAGGTTCATGCCGAAGAGGACAGGCAGCGACGTGAAGTTATTGAGGCTCATAACAAGTTGGACAGCCTGGTGTATAGTTCGGAGAGGACACTTTCAAATGCCACTGAGCAGGTTAGCGCGACAGTTCTGGATGATGCCACAGCAACCTTGTCAAGTGCGAAGGAAGCTCTGGACGCTGATGATTTGGATGTCCTTCAGGACGCCTACTCTAACTTAGAAACTGTAATGACTCAGGTTGCGACTGAGCTGTATCAGGCTACCGCGGCCGCAGGAGAGGATGAAAGTGCAGGCACACCTGATGTGATGGATGCAGAATTTGAGGAGACTGCATGAGAAGCTGTGTGTTATTTTTGGCATTTCTCCTAGGAGGCTGTGCTCATTTTCAGGGTGTCGCACTTCCATACGCGGACGGAGAGTGTCCTCATGGTTTTTCTATCAAGGGAAATGATAGTCGCCATGCCCTTATTTACCATACCTACCAAAGCGAATATTATGGAAAGGTGAGGGCTGAAATGTGTTTTGCCTCCACCGTCGATGCCCAGCGCTGGGGATATCGGGTCCCGGTTCGATCGACCCGACCGTATCATGGGATATCCCCGCGTCGATAATAATATTGTATGTTAACATTCCGGTGGGCGTGATAAGATAGAGTATATTATACGTTGAACTGACGGGAAGGGATGGGTGTGAGTTTTAGACAGAAACATCGTAAGTTTCGGCGCCGACGAAAGGTTGGCAAGAAGAAGCGCGCAAATCGTCGCCGGGCCCGAGGTCGAAGGTAATAGGCAGTGGTCATAGGTTGGCTTCGGGGGCCCCTGTGACGTCCGTGGCCACACTTGAATGGACAAACATGGGGTGTTGTCGGGGGTTCAATCGTGACCAACGTGGGAGACCTGGTGGGTGCCTGGGGCCCGGCACTCAATAAACACCATGACGATGCGACGAAATGATATATCTAAGGTGTTCACTTGGAGGATTATTTCCACCACTACCGCAGGAATTATTAGCTACCTTTACCTGGGAGAGTTTCGCAAGTCTGTGGAGCTAACGCTCATTCTTATGGTGACAATGACATCCGTACATTATTTCTTTGAGGGCTGGTGGAGAAGGAACCTTGAGAAATGAAAAGAATTATTATCTCAGACACTCACATCGGCAGTAGTTTTTATAGGTCCGACGAGCTCCTTCACTTTTTACACAGTCAGGAGTTTGATCAGCTCATTTTAGCCGGCGACATTATTGATTTTATTAAGGTCCCTACATTTACACAGAACTGTGCCGAAATTTTGGTTGAGATCGCCCATCGTTCCAACGTGATTTATATCGTTGGAAACCATGATGAGAGCCTAGAGCAGTGGGTTGGCACCATGCAACTTGGAATAAAGTTCGTTAAAAAGTATGAATTTGAGGAAGAGGGTCGCACGTTTCGCATTGAACACGGCGATCGATTTTTTACCGGCTTTCTATCGGCGACCACCTTTATCAAGGTGTTGTCAGTCTTTCAGGATCTCCTCGAGCGCTGGCTTGGGGTCGACCTAACATCATGGTGGGTCAATCGACAGATTAAAAAACATAAGCTCCGAAGCATTAGCAAGATACTTAGCGTTAATGAGGATGTGGATGTTTTTATTATGGGACACACGCATATTCCTGAGGTCGTTATCTGGGTTCAACCGGACCAGACTATAAAGACATACGTTAATTCTGGGGACTGGGTTACTCACATGACCTACGTCGAGATCACCGACGGTCGTGTTAGGCTGAGGGAGTATGAACAGGAAGATGCTTGTGATGCAGGGTATTAAAAGGGGCGATACTGTTGATATCCTCACCGACAAGTTGGAGAGGCTTCACTTTAAAGTCCTTGATGTTGTATGGGATAATGATGGCAACTGCTGCCTGGACGTGGAGATTACGAACGAGTTTAAGCTCTGGTTCAAGGAGCAGCAGGGGCTCAAGCGCTGGAGCATACATCGCTTTCGTAAGTTTTTTCTTGCTGGACTTATACGAAATATAAGTGCACCGATACTCCCACAATGAAAGGAACCTCTTGCGTTTGTACGTATACTTAATCTAAAGAGGATTTCTAAGTTGCCATCGTCAATTCACATTCTTCGACTCCTAGTAAGGGAGTCACTTAAATATCACGTGCTGCATGAGGACGCGTCCCGTCCAGGTTCGCCTAGGGCTATTTTTATGGCCGGATGTGCAGGGAGTGGAAAGGACACCGTCGTGGCTGACATGCGACAAGCCGTACCAGCTCTTGGTAACTTTGAGGAGATTAATCCCGATTTTCGATATGAGGAGCTGATGCATGCAGCTGAGCTGGCGCTCGGACCTCCGCGGATGGACCCGAAGAAGTTGGAGACGATGCCTCCGCACCAGGCGGAAGAGTTTCGCCAGAAGAGAACCGCGTGGCTCTCACAGGCCGCCAAGCTCCAGCACCAGGCGCTTGGACAGGTTACGGGTGGCAGTAAGGGCATTTCACCGCAGAGGATGGGGCTGTCCCCTGAAAAGTATGATATTAAGCCCGCTGATGAGCCCGGGCCTCAGACAGAGCTCGAGGTTCACATTTCCAATCGGGCAAATTTAATAATCAATGGAACGTCGGCAAATTATAAGCGCATATCCATGGAGAAGAAGATCCTTGAGGACCTAGGGTATGAGACAATGATGGTGGCGGTTGTCGTCCCCGTGGATACCGCGGTGGGCAGGAATCGGGAACGTGGGGAGAAAGGTGAGCGCCGGGTGCCCTCTTCTGCAGCGGTTGCCAAGCAGTGTGAGAAGCTTTTAAATTACCTGCCTAGTTATGAGGCTGATTTTGGAAATAACTTTATTGAGGTGGACAACACCCTTCCCTTGGGTGAGGCACTGCTCGCGAATGATATTCGTAAGATTCATGCCTTTATTTCATAAGTGATGATGGATTTTAAGACAGAAATAACTATAAAAACGTTGGTGCACATTTTATAGTATTATATGAGTGTGAACTATTATTTGGAGGGCCCAATGAAAGGTGTACTATAAAGCTAAAAAACTGGCTACTGAAAATGGGCGGCCATATCACTTGGCTGCAATCCTGCGACGACGTGGAAAGGTAATAAAAATTGGTGCTAATACTTCGAAGACACATCCAAGATTTGGAAGGGTGTATGAAGATGGAACAAAAAAGTACCACATGCATGCTGAAATGAATGTCCTACGTTTCGCCCAGGCAGGGGACACCTTGGAGGTCATGCGATTTCATAAGACGGGCCTAGCCATGGCTAAGCCTTGCCATCTGTGCATGGGTCATATTAAAAACTCCGGTATTAAGCATGTGCGATACACAACAGAAAGCGGCACCTGGAAAGAGATAAGAATATGAATAATATTGTTAATAAGCCTAACACTGGTATTTTGGTTGTCGCCTTAGCGATCGCTATTTTTGCGTTCTTTTACGTAAGAACGGCGCCACTTGAACCTACCGATGAAGTGGATTCTAGCAGATGCTATGATGATTGTTTTCCTTTTGTAGGAAAACTGATTGATGATAGGTGCTACTGTGCCTATGATGATCGCGGTTGGACTTTGTTCGGAGGAGTTGTGGAGGCGTTACCCCGCGTCGAAGGGATCGAGCACACAGTGCCGACGGACAATTAATGATATAATGAGTGTAGGTTACTTGATTATCGCGGGATTAGTTCTTCTTGGCACCCTTATATTAATTTTTCAGGAAGTAAGATCGATGCAGCAAAGGCTTGCTACGCTGCAGGTTCGTCTTTTTAAAATGTCAATAAGGATCGCTTTTGTGGAGCACTGCCTAGCAGAGATGGGTTTTGTACCATACGATGAGGATGACTTGCCTGTTGAGCTGGAACCGCATGAAAATTTTAATAACGTGGTATATTTACCTTTTGCCCCCAAGACGGAGGATGAGTAATGGCATATAGTAAAAAAGTCCTAGAGCACTTTGAAAACCCTCGGAATATGGGAAGTATTCCCGACGATGAAAATGTAGGGACCGGTATTGTAGGGGCACCCGAGTGTGGTGATGTAATGAAGTTGCAGTTGAAGGTAGATGAAAGGGGTGTTATTATAGATGCTAAGTTTAAGACCTTTGGATGCGGATCAGCTATCGCTGCCTCCTCTTTGGCGATGGAGTGGGCAAAAGGAAGGACTCTAATCGAAGCGCAGCAGATTAAAAACACTGAGCTTGTTGAGGAGCTGTCGCTGCCGCCTGTTAAAATTCACTGCTCAGTCCTGGCTGAGGAGGCTATTAAGGCTGCAGTAAGTGACCTTCAGGGAAAGTGTAGGGCTCCAGGTTGCACCGAAAAACCTGCCGCAGATTCCCCTGAATGAGAATTTCATACACATCATAGGCATGCCAGCTGTCCGCTGGATCTATTCGGATAGGCTTTCCAATGAACCTAGTGATAGTTGCAATGTCCCCTTCATGCACGACAGTAATGTCCCCGGTGAAGTCATTCCACGATGGCCATGAATTTAAATCAATAAACCGATAGAGGACGTCGCATGTGCCTCGATGACCCACCGTTACGAATGGAACGGTTCCCTGTAACTTGTCATTTACTTTAATTTCAACAAGCTGTCCGGTATTTAATATGCCCATTTGCCTGAGCGTGGCGTCCATGGTAATAATTATTGTGGATGTCATTATTCAAATCAGCTTATACACGGTGGTCATTGATCGTCATTATTTTAGTATTTATGTCGGGTAGCACGAGCACGGCGCCAGAGAAACGCCTAGGAGCGTGGGCACTACCTCCAAATATTGAGGTTTGTGACGATGCGCCAGTTCAGGTGGATGACTTAATTGTTGGCACCTATTGGTGGGCATCTATTGGATATAAGTTTGGAAAGATTTCAGCTGCAGGGGATGCTTGCAAGACTGGGAATGTTGGAGGCACTATCATCATAAGGGGTATGCCTAAGTCCAAGTCTCACATTGCCACCACACACTTTTTGGTTGATGACACTGGTGCTGTTGGTTGGGCGAAGATATATCTTCCTGAGATTGTCCTTGAAAGAGTGCTAGAGCATGAGTTAGGACATGCATTGGGCTGGGAGCATATTAATCAGGATAAGCACATCATGCATTCTGATTACGCCAAGGGTGGCTGGAATGACAGTGGTGTCCAGCTTGTGGAGCGCCCCACCACTGATACACTTCAGTCATTTCCCGGTGCTGCAGCTCCACGTCGCGGCGGCCTGCGAGACTAACATCTAATTATTTAATAGGAAGTAAAGACCCGTGGCACGACGTAAGGCAACATCTCAATACAGGACTGGTGTTAGGAAGAAGACCCGACAGGGTTGCAGTTGCCTGACTAAGCATGGAAATCGTGGGGGAGGTGCAGGTGGATCCACCACTTCCAAGCAGTACAAGAAGAAGTATAGGGGTCAGGGGAGATAAGCATGGCAACGGGAAAACTTAGAGGGGAACAGATCAAGGACGAGACGATCGCGTCTGCTGACATAGCATCGGGCTCTATCAATGCAGGCGAGATGAATGCCCAGGCCATAGCAGGCCAGACACTAATCACCGCGATAGATGCGGCAGATGATAGACTCCTCGTCTGGGACGACACCGATTCCGCGTTAAAGAAGGTGGCACCCGAAAAACTATTTGAAGAAAATGGAATACAGCTCGGCATTGGCACCTCAACCCCTGCTTATACTCTTGATGTTGCTGGCGACATCCGTGTAAGTGATGATCT
>CAYTDF010000318.1:0-6131 GCA_964436365.1 uncultured bacterium
TGCTCAAAGCCGCCTTGGCGCACGTTCAGTTCGAAACCATCCACCCGTTTCTGGACGGCAATGGAAGGATAGGCCGTCTCCTGATTACGCTTCTGCTCTGTGCGGAAAACGTCTTGGAAGAACCTCTGCTTTACCTGAGTCTCTACTTCAAACAGAACCGCTCGCGCTACTACGAACTGCTACAGGGTGTTCGAGAGAAAGGCGATTGGGAATCGTGGCTGCGCTTCTTCCTTACGGGTGTCTTCGAAACCGCTGAGCAGGCGGTGAAAAAGTCGCGAACCATCTTGGATCTCTTCAAAGAAGACCGTCACGAGATTGAGAAAATGCGACGATCTTCAGCGAACGTCATACGGCTGCATCGGCTCCTTCAGGAAAAGGTACTATTATCCGTGCGGGACGCCACCGAAAATCTCCGGATAACCTACCCCACAGCCCGTGCGGCGATGGAGCAGTTGGCAAAACTCGGAATCGTTGGAGAAATTACGGGCAAGCGCCGAGGCCAGATCTTCTGCTATCGGAACTACATGGATCTCTTATCCGATTGATGGCTCGCTTCCCAGCTCCGCTTCGATCAACTTCTCGTAGAGGGACGTCAAGACCCGTGTCGTGGGAGCGGTTGGCTCGCGGCGGTCCCAATACCCTTGGATCGAGGTGACGGGAACGATCCCGACAAACGCGTTCAAAGCCCACAGAGCGCGAACGTGCTTCAGCTCGTCGGTATGCAAGAAACGCTCGCGGATAGGAGGCGCGCCGTGTGTGATAAGAAGCTCCCGGACCGTGCCCGGAACGATCGAACCGTCGACCGCGGGCGTCGTCTCCAGTTCTCCATTCCGTTCCCAGATCAAGTTCGCGCTGGAGGTTTCCAAGACCTTTTCGGTGTCGTCGACCAGCAAGGCATCGTCATACCCGAACCGGGCCGCCTCACGCCGCGCGAGAAGATACGGTTGGTACGCCAAGGGTTTGTAGGCCGGGGCACGGTGTTTCCAACGTTCGACAGGCAACGTGAGTCGCAGCCCCTCTTGCGAGAGCAATGGCAGACCGGAGGCGAGCGGGACGAGATCCACACCGAGAATCGCCGATGGAGACGGCGACCAGTAAGGATCGCCCTCGGCAACCGGGCCCGCCCACAAAGTGATCTTCAGACGCCCCTCCCCGAGCCCGCCGTCGCGAATCCACCCCACCACGGCGTCGAACAAAGCCTCGGAGGGCAGCGGCAGGAGAATCTGTTGCGCGGATGCGCCTCGTGACAAGCGCCGCCAATGCGCGGCCCAAAAGAGCGGTCGACCCCGATGCACGCGAAGCGTTTCGAACGCACCCAGACCGTGAGTAAACCCCAGCGCGGGAAAAGGAAACCGGTTCGCTCCATCGGGCTCCGTCTCAATCCACTGCTCATCTACGTACAAGCGCATAGTAGACTCCTCCCTTTGAGAAGAGATTCCTCATACTCGTTCCGCACGTCCGAATCCGCCACGATGCCGCCGCCGACGCCAAAACCAATCCGCGAGCCCGCATTGACAATCGTACGAATAGCGATATTCAAGCTCAAATCGCCATTCGGTTCGATGAAACCGATCGATCCCGTATAAATACCACGCGGAACGGGTTCGACCGACCGGATGACCTGCATGGCGCGAACCTTGGGCGCGCCGGTGATCGACCCCCCAGGGAGGATCGCGGAGAGCAATTCCGCCAGCCGGACACCGTCCCGCAGAACGCCTTCCACATCACTGACCAGGTGGTGCAAATTCGGCAACGTTTCAACCGTCCGCAACGCCTTTGGACGTACGGTCCCGCATCGGCAGAGACGGCCCAAGTCGTTGCGTTCGAGGTCGACGATCATAATATGTTCGGCTGCGTTTTTTCCGCAGGCCAGCAGTTCGCGGCGTTCCGCGTCGTCGTCTCCCTTTCGTTCGAGGGTGCCTTTGATCGGAGACGTAACCACATGCTGTCCGCTCTTGCACAATAGAAGTTCCGGGGATGTGGACAGAATCTGAACGTCACCGGTATCGATGTACGCCGAGTATTCCGCCGGGTTCTGAGCGAAGAGACGCCGAAAGCTCTCTACAGGGGAGCGCGCCTCTCCCGTCCATTGGAACTGCTGGGTGAGGTTCGCTTGGTAAATATCGCCTCGGCGGATGTGCTCGAGAATTCGGTCGAACGCGTCCCGGTACGCTTCGTAGGTAAAGGAGGATTGCGTTTTCGCCCACAGTGCGTCGAGTTCGGCAGGAGAGAGAGTCTGGGGGGCATGCCGCTCGCGCTCGCCAGTGGAGGAGGCTTCGGTTAAGCGTTGCAGAAGCCGGTCGGCGTTGCGCTCGATGTCGGGCTCTCGATCTGTGACGGAGCGGAACGTGGTTGAGGCGCTAATGTAGGCGGCGCGGCGGCGGTGGTCCCAAACAGCCAGCACTGGATAGAGCCCCCACCACGCGCACGGCTCGGCAGGCCGCGGACCGGAGTGCGATCCGATCTCCTCAAACCGCGTGCTAAGATCGTAACCCATATAACCGATCGTCGCTCCATGGGAACCGATTCTTTTCGGGAGAACGCTCGGGACACGGCAATGTTCGAGCAGGGCTTCCAGCTGACGAGCCAGTGCCCATGCGGGATTCTCCTCCGGCAAGTTGATCTCGAATTCTCGACGCAGATTGGCCGTACACAGTCCGCCTCCATCGCGGACGGAGAGCACGGCCACAGGGTCCACACCCAATACAGTGCACCGCGCCCGCCCGGGGGTCGAGTGAGTCCCATGCAGCAACACTGGGTAGCGCCGGTCTGACACCAGCCCGAGCGCATCCAGGGGATCGGTCTCGTAGGGAAAGGCCCGTGCCTCGCTTACTCCCGAGTGAGTTGACATGCAGTATATCCCTTGATCGTGCGCGATGGTGTCGACGCTCTCGAACAGAATACACGTTCCAGCGGCGTTTGGTGTTCCATTCGGCTTAACTCCCGTTGTACATTTACTTGCCGTCGGTACGTTCATCCACTCCCGTTCTACCGGAATGCAGGAGAACGTCGGAGAGCAGACTACGCGAGGAACACGCGATGCGCGGACTCATTGTCATCGGAACCGACACCGAAGTGGGGAAGACGATCTGCACGGCCGTTCTGGCTGCGGGCCTCGCCGCGCGCGGTCACGATGTCGGCGTGATGAAGCCGGTGGCGTGCGGCGGCGGCGAAGACACCCAACGGCTCATCGCGGCGTCCGGTGTCCAAGACGGCACCTCGAGGATCACACCTTTTCTCTATGCGGATCCGGTTTCACCTCATCTCGCAGCGGAGCGTGCCGGGCGGCCTTTGATCCAAAGTGAGATTCTTACCTGTGCGCAACAACTAGCCGAGAATCACGAGATTCTCTTGGTGGAGGGTGTTGGCGGGCTGCTCGTACCCTTGGATCGTGAAACGCTGCTGCCGGTGCTGTTGGAAGCGTTGGGGCTGCCTCTAGTTATCGTGGCTCGGACCGGCGTGGGAACCATCAACCACACGCTCCTAACCGTGAACGAGATTCATCGCCGCACGCTCCCCCTCGCCGGTATCCTCTTCAACCGTGTGGATCCGGACGTCAATCCCGAAGTAGAGAACGACAACATCCGAACCGTCACAGAGATATCAAAAAGCCCTTGCCTCGGCGTGGTGCCGCACAATAAAGAGATTTTCCAGGCGGAAGCCGACACGGCAGACAGCGGATGCCTGGATCAACTAAAGAATATGTCGAACAACCTGAACTGGGAACGAATCGAATGCACGCTGAATACTTAGATCCGTCACGCTATACAAACGAGGAGCTCGTCGAATGGGATCGGCGTTTTGTCTGGCATCCGTTCACACAGATGAAGGATTGGTGCGAAACAGAGACGATCCCGGTGATCACCAGCGCCGAAGGCTGCGAGTTGATCGACGCCGAGGGACGGCGGTACTTGGATGGGATTTCGTCTCTCTGGGTAAACGTGCACGGCCATAGCCGGCCGGAGCTTCTCGCGGCCATGCACGAGCAGATCGATCGTCTGCAACATTCGACACTGCTCGGTCAAGCGAATCTGCCGAGCGTGTTGTTGGCCAAAAAATTGGTCGAAATCACTCCCGATGGGCTAGAGAAGGTCTTCTTTTCCGATGACGGTTCGACAGCGGTAGAAGTCGCGCTGAAGATGGCTTTCCAGTGTCGCCATCAAGAAGGAGAACCTCGCCGCGAACGCTTCTTATCGTTCGGAGAGGCCTATCACGGTGACACGATCGGTTCGGTCTCACTGGGAGGCATCGATCTGTTCCACTCGACATACGGTCCCTTGTTGTTCGAGCGCATTCAGATTCCATATCCTTCAGATCACAACGTCTGCGACGAAGCCTGCCTCACCCCACTGCGCAAGGCTTTTGCCGAGCACGGAAACGAGCTGGCCGCCGTGCTGATCGAGCCGTTGGTTCAGGGCGCTTCGGGGATGAACCTCGCCCCGGAAGGCTACCTCCGCGCTCTCCGCGAGCTGTGCGACGAACACAACGTACTCCTGATTTGCGACGAGGTGGCGACAGGCTTCGGCCGCACGGGCAACCTATTCGCGTGCGAACGGGAAGGCGTGTGCCCCGACTTGCTCTGTCTAGCCAAGGGATTGACCGGCGGACTGCTCCCCGTCGCCGCGACAATGACCACCCAAAGGGTCTTCGACGCTTTCTATGATGACTACGCCACGCAAAAGACGTTCTTTCATGGCCACAGTTACACAGGGAATCCAGTGGGCTGCGCGGCCGCGCTGGCCAGTCTCGAACTCTTCGAACGGGACAAGATCGTTGCGCGTATGCCCGAACGCGTCGAACGGCTACGGAAACGACTCGAATCCATCGCCGCTCTGCAAACGGTCCGTGAGGTCCGGCAGTGTGGCTTCATGGTCGGGATCGAACTCGTGAAAGACCTGTCGACGGGCGAGCCGTTCCCTTACGCCGCACGCATGGGGCACTGCGTCACACTCGAGGCTAGGAAACGAGGCGTGATCATTCGCCCACTGGGCGATGTGGTCGTCCTCATGCCTCCGTTGGCGATGAGTGAAGAACAGCTGGATCGTCTTGTGGATGTCTGCCGTGAGTCGATTCACACGGCCACGCGCGACTGGAGCTGAAGCGACTCGCCGGAGTCCTCCAAGAGCCTACCCGGAAAGCATACCGGCGACGGAGGAGATCTCCTCCGGAACGGGGTCGAGCAACTCGTCCACTTGTTCCGCGCTGAGCCCGATCTCGTCGTACGCCTCGGGTTGAACCGGATAGCAGATCTGCTCCAGCTCCACACCGACATTGCGGGAAAGCATTCCGGAACCTGCAACGTGAACGACCCACGTTGAAAGAGAATGATTCGGGGCTAGGGTTGGGTCGATGTGATACTGAATCGCGTGCACGAGTTCGGCGGGGAAGTTCCATCGACGGGCGACCGCCGCACCGATCTCCGTGTGCGTATAGCCCAACACGTTTGTTTCGGCCTCGATCAGGGTGAGGTTCTGCGTCGTCATCAGCTCGACGAGCGTGGAAACCGTGTCCTTGGTCTGGTCGTGGATAATCACCTTGCCCACGGCGCGCAAAAGCCCCGCGGTAAACGCTGTATCTTTCAACCCGGGCCGACTCTTCTCGCACAATTTCTCGCTCGCGGTCGCGCACGCGTACGAATGCAGCCAGAGCCCACCCTTACCATGTCCATAGATTTCTTGGTCCGCAGCCAAAAGATCGCTCAACGCGCAGGTCAGCACGAGGTTTCGAACGGTGTGGAATCCCAGGTAGGTGATCGCCTGCGTCACAGAGGAAACGACACGAGGCAGACCGTAATACGCGGAGTTACACAACTTGAGGATGTTGACGGTAAGCGCCGGGTCTTGCCCGATGACCGCGGTTAACTGGCCAGCGGTTACATCCGGGTCCCGCGTCATGCGCATGACTTTTACCACAACGTCTGGCAGCGCCGGGACTTCCTTGATCTTGCTGAAGAGATGCTCAAACTGCTCGTTGCTCATCGAAATGGAACCGGCCTATATGTGCGAAATGAACGCGCCATCCTCTTGGATACGGGGATGGCGGCGAGAGGTCCGTTGAAAGCGATGTCCGACTCTCATCAGGCAAGCGGATTAATGGGCGTACGCAGCACAAACGATGTCGCAGGGCAGTAT
>CAYTDF010000319.1:0-6131 GCA_964436365.1 uncultured bacterium
GTTGCCCCCAACACGAGGCGGGTCGAAGAAGCCGTCTACGTGAACACCCTCCAATGGGTCAGGGCGGGTGGATGGCTGATCGCCTCCGAAAACGCCTTCAGCGCAGATGAATACGGGCGTCCTCGGGATCGCTCATCCTTGATCGATCCCGACACCGCAAACCCCCGCGATGTCGGAAAGGGAAAAGTCTGGTATCTCCCTACCGACAACACCCGCGCCGACTACCGAGACTTGCTGGACGATCTGCTGGAGGACATCAAAGCCGCTCGTCCGCTTCGAGTCACCGATGAACTCGGCCAATCCATCAGCGGCATCCATCATCTTTCCTATGTAGAGAACGACCGGATCATCGCACACTTGGTTAACGTCGCCGATGATGAGCGTACGATACGCCTCAACACGCCAGGCAAGATCACCGGTGTGACCAACCTTTTCGACAACACACCGCAAGAGACACTCATAGAGCTGCAACCGCTCACACCTCTGTTGCTGGAGATCGGTACGCAGCGCTAACCAACGCGGTCGTTTCGAGAGGACGCAACATGAACTTCATAGGTACGATTGCAACCAGCGTGGCGGTGAGCGCCATGCTGCTGCAAACAGGCCCGATCTACGCGGAACCTGTGACCGATGAATTCATCTCAATATGCCGCGACGCCGGGGAGGGCGGGCTTGAGGGTTTCCCGGATATTTGCCGCTTGAGAGACGGACGGTTGATCACCGTCTTCTACGCTGGCTATGCACACGTCTCACCTCCGAACAACATCCTACCGCGAGGGGGCCGGATACACTATTGCTTTTCAAGTGACGAAGGCCGGACCTGGAGCGAACCGGGCCTCCTTTACGACGGCCCCATCGACGATCGCGATCCGTCCGTCATGCAACTTGAGAGCGGCCGGTTGCTGTGCACGTTTTTTCATAGCGCGAAAGGTACTTGGAGAGGCACGTGGGTCACGGTCTCGGACGACGGCGCTAAATCCTGGAGTGAACCCAAAAAGTTGACGCCCAGCAACTACTTCTGCTCGTCCCCGATCCGGGCTGTTTCGAGTGGAAGACTCATCCTTCCTCTGTACAAACTCCAGGGAGATGTCGCGAACGGCGCGGTCATGATCAGCGACGACGCAGGAATGAACTGGAGCGCTCCAATCGACATCGACAGCGCCGGAGCGTTTCTGGACGCTGAGACAGACATCATTGAGTTGAAGGACCGAAGGCTCTATGCGCTGCAACGCGGCACCCGAACCCGAATGCACTTCTCTATATCCACCGATCGAGGAGAGACGTGGAGCCAATCCCAACCGCTCGATTTTCGAGGCATTTCCCCCTATTTGCTCCGCGTCTCCGACGAGATCGTGATCGTAACCTACGGGCAGATCGGTAGCGACAAACCCAACGGCACGGTCCTGCGGTACAGTCTCGATGAATGCCAGTCGTGGAGTGAGGCGACTTTGGTAGCCAAGCCCGCGGGCACCCACCCGTCACTGGTTCTCCTGAAGGACGGCTCTGTGCTCGTTGTCTATTACGATCAGGGCCGAGCCGATGATGTCCGCGCACGCCTGTGCAGCGTCACGAAGCGAGGCATCGAATGGCAGACGATCATTCCTTCACCGCACTTTGAGTCAAACCACTGATAAACTCCCGCTGCAGAATGAATAACGGCCGTTTTCCTCAGAAACTGTACTTCGTCAAGGCCAGCCCGCCCCATCGACACTGGAGAGTATCTTCCAGGATAAAGTAAGGTACACTCGACTTGGATTCGCAAGTCGTGCCGTCTCTCATGATAGTTCAACGATTGGAGCTTTAGATAATGAAGAAATGCACAGCCGTGGGAGTAGCGTTATTCACGTTCATCGGAGCGGTCTCAGGTTGGGCCGAACTCAACAAGCCTTTGGGACTCGCAATCAACGAGGACAACAGCCATTTCTTCGGATCGCGCTCGACCAGTGACTTGACTCTCCAAGGGCTGCGTCAGTTCGTCGACCAATATGCAGACACAGAGGTCTCGCACTTGTTCCTGTGCCCCAACGCGATGCGGGCCAGTTTCAAGAGCGAGACGCGGGACGCGATTTGGGAACTGGGCGAGCAAAAGATGCCAACCGGCGTCGGGAAGAAATGGATAGACAATGCGCGTACATTGCACGAGCGCGGCTTGGACCCGTATGCGGTTTGGATCGCGCGATGCCGGGAAAAGGACATCTCGCCGTGGTTATCGATGCGCATGAACGATCTGCACGATGTCACGGATATGAAGAGCTACATGCACAGCACGTTTTGGCTCGAACACCCCGAGTATTGGCGCGTTCCGAACAGCGGTAGTGGCAGCTGGACTGAGCGTGCCTTGGACTACGGCCTTCCTCAGGTACGGGAACATGCCCGGTCGTTTATTGTCGAGCTGTTGGAGCGTTACGACCCAGACGGCATCGAGCTGGATTGGATGCGGTTTGGGTGGCATTTCAGACCCGGCGAGGAATCTCGCGGGGCATCGCTCCTCACGGAATTCATGCGCGACGTGCGCCAACTAACGATTGCGTGGGGCGAGAAACGCGGGCATGCCATCCAACTCGGGGCTCGTGTGCCCGCACATCCGGACGCGGCCAAAGGACTGGGCATGGACGGTGTGCTCTGGGTGCAGGAGGGTTTGGTCGACATGCTTGTGCCCACACCGTTCTGGACCAGCTCCGATTTCGACATCCCCTTGGAACTGTGGCGGGAGCGAATCGGTGAAGAAGTCGACCGGATCGTGCTCGCGCCCGGTATCGAGCACAACGTTCGCTCTCACCCCGGTGGCAAAGCCTTGCCGAATACCATGGAGTCAACGCGTGGGTTTGCCGCTGCGGGCTGGCACCGCGGAGCCGATCAGATCTACCTCTTCAACTACATGGACTCCGACACGATCCCCATCAGCAAAAGCGATTACCGCGTGCTCATCGAGAACGGACTTGGACCGGATCTGGTCGCGAGCCTACCTCGACGACACATCCAGGCTTTTCGCGATACGGTGCCGTCCGGGTTCCCGAATGGCGTCAGGTTGTCCGCCGATGCATCGCTTGGAGCCGCGTTCAGTCTGAACATCGGGCCCAAACCCACCGGTGGCCGCGTGCTCTTTATCGCGGGGCTGGCACAACGCACGGACCTCATGAAAGCGGCGTTCGCTGTGACCGTTAACGGCGCGGCTTGCACGGCCATCGAGGATCGTGAAGATCCTGAACAATACTCCGCCGCAGCGCGCGCGGTGCAGTTCGAATGCCCCATGACCGCCGTGCAATCCGGAAACAATGAGATCGCCATCAAACAGACCGGTGACCAGACACCACAACAGATCGTCTGGGCAGAAATGCGTGTGGAACCGAACCGGTAGCCGGACGATGGGACTCAGGCCATCGCGCTGAATGCGAGACGTTAATTCCGCGACTGCGGAGAGAGATGGGCCTAGTGGTTCTCCACGGTTACCCCGGGCCAATCGTCCGTTCGGAAGGGAGACGCCGGTAGCCCCTCTTCGTTGAAGAGATTGCAGAAGGGGTTCCTCGCCCAAGCGTACCGGACGGCTTTGGGTTGTTTGACGCCGGGTGCGTACACCACAACTGTATCTCCTTCGATACGAGCATTGGCCCATACGAATTTACGATCTGCGGCCGCAATGGAAAAACCGGTGGGCGGTCCGCCCTGCGCCACCAAACCGCTTCCGACATGGTCAAAATGCAGGCGAATATCATTCCCTTCGACCGTCATCGATGTATAGATCGGACCCGAATAGACCAGATCTTCTCCATAGGCAACGTGCCGTGCAGCCAAAGCCAGACGCTCGCCCACAGTCTGCTTGTTCTTGGGATGAATGTCTTTGGCGTCGCCGATATCGATCGTGACCGCCATCCCGGTCTTCGGAAGCGATAACGTCATCAGTTGCGCTTCACGCAGTTCGGCCCATGTATCCTCTATCGGTTGAGGCATCCGTTTCTGGAAATTAGCCAGTTGCACAAAGAAGAAAGAGAAATCACCCTGTCCCCACTTTGTGCGCCAGTCGCGGATCATACCGGGAAACAGGCTGCGATATTGATAGGCACGGTTTGCGTTCGATTCACCTTGATACCATATCGCGCCCTTGATCCCGTAAGGAATGACGGGCGCAATCATGGCATTATAGAGCACGGTAGGTACGTTTGGATTGCCCTTCACGGCCCTGGGCTCTCGGGGACGGCCCGGGACATCTTTCAGTTCTGCGCCAATGTTCATCTTCCAAAGGCCCGCCAGCGAAATCGTTTCATTCCGGTCGCTCGCGTTCCGCAATTCCATGGTCCCTTTGCTGCGGTTAAAGCCTCCAGTGTTCCCCATATCGTAGACGCGCACTGCAATTACGTTGCGCCCCGCTTTCACGAGTTTGCCGGGCACTGCATAGCGCCGTGGCTTCCCCACGCCAGGCTGGTCGTCGAAATCGGAAATGCGAACGCCATTCACCCAAGTCTGATTCGCGTCATTGATTCCGGTGAAAAGAAGTTCGAGGTCCTTGCCCGCCCAACGATCGGGCACGTCGACCTCTTTGCGGAACCAGACATACCCATCGAGGCTCGGATAGCCTTGCGTCTCCCACAGATTGGGCAGGTCAATCTCCGCCCAGCCGGAATCGTCCGCGTCGACGTCGTCCCAGACCGGCTCTCCATTCACGAATCCCGTGTCGGCCAAGTCGACTCGTTTCTCCCACGCCGCCAAAGCGACTTCGTACTCCTTCAGCAATCCATCGAGATTCTCCGCCTCTTCCTTCAGGGTGCTCACGCTGTCACGGAAATCGGGGTGCTTCCGCAAAGTATCGGCACTCGTCCAGGCCTCGCAGATCGTCCCCCCCCAAGCGGTCTGAATGAGTCCCACGGGAATCTGAGTCTCTCGCCGAAGAGCGCGGCCAAAGGAATAGGCCACCGCCGAGAAAGGTGGCACGGTCTCAGGCGAGCAAACCCTCCATTTCCGCAGAATCTCTTTCGGCTCTTGTGGATACATGGGCTTCTCAGCCACGAGAATGTCCTCTTCAGGATCGAAACTCGTCGTCATGGGAACGATGTAGAGTCGAATCTCCGACTGGACAGCATTAGCGATCTCGGCGAAGGGATACTCCGCATACATCGCCCCCGAGCCCATATCGGTCCATACCGGCCACTGCATGTTCGACTGGCCCGAGCAGATCCAGACATCGCCCATCAACACGTTGGTTAAGGTGATGGACTCCGAGCCCGAGTCCACGGTCAACGTGTGAGGCCCCCCCGCGGGCATAGATGCAAGTCGGACAATCCATTTTCCCTTTGAATCCGCCTTAGCCTCCACGGGCGCTTGCTTGTCCCGCACAACACGAACGACGGCCCCGGGTTTCGCCCATCCCCAGATCGGCACTTCCATCTCCCGCTGAAGAACCATGTCGTCGCTGAACATAGCGGCAAGCCGCAGCGCCTCCGTTTCCGATTCTTCCTGGGAAAACGTTGGCTGTCCCCCACACAACACCGTTGCGGTCACAATCATGGCCAATGCGATTCTTCGTTTCACGAGTTCTCTCCTCCTGTTACAGCTCTGCCAATGCGTCTCGCTCCGTCCTAGTCAACGAGCGCGATCATAATAGACTAAAATGGAAATTGTCGAAATGTGGAAGGTGACAGTGCAAGAGATTGAAGGAGACGCCAGTCATGATCCCCCTAGTGGCCCTTACGCACGCACTCTATGCGCTAGCATCCACACCCATCGTTACGCCGCAAGAAATGACCCAATCCTCGCAATGGGTGGTAGTCCATTTCGGCGGGTCCAAATCGGCCCAGGCATCGACCGAGCCGTTTTTCTCCTTCACCTATGACGGCCGCCCCTCCAGCGAG
Source organism: uncultured bacterium (assembly GCA_964436365.1). Lineage (GTDB taxonomy): Bacteria > Hinthialibacterota > Hinthialibacteria > Hinthialibacterales > CAYTDF01. Next base: position 5,844 of record CAYTDF010000319.1, read on the forward strand.
TTTCTCGCGACGTGGGAGTTCGAGCATACTTCGCGCGAACTAGACGCGGCGCGAACAGAACACACGTTAACGTACCGCGATCCAAAGACAGGTCTTGTCGTGCGCTGTGCGGGCATTGAGTACCGCGATTTCCCAACGGTCGAGTGGACTCTCGATTTCCGCAATGCCGGACGGGCAAACACGCCGATTATCGAGAACATCCAGGCCATCGATATAGAACTCGCGCGGGGCGAGGACGGCGAGTTTCGTCTTCATCACCATAACGGTGACGGTCTATTCGCGAGCAGC
>CAYTDF010000320.1:0-3991 GCA_964436365.1 uncultured bacterium
GCCGTCGAATCTTTCCAGCATTGGGATCAAGTGTTGGTTGGAATCGGCCGGCCCCGACCAGTTCTCCGATCTGCAAGGCGCCGGTTGGAACAACGCGACGGTCTGGAAGGGTATCGACACGGGAACCGACTACCTAGAACTTCTCTACGATCCCAGCAACGGGACCATCTCGTCCGGGGATATGATCGCATCCAATAAACGGTACTATGACTAGATCAGGCCCCAGCCTTTTCGGTATCGCTTGGTGACGTATCGATTCGCCGCTCGGCAGTTTGTGAAGCGCATCTTCGGACCGTCCCACTCCAGTTTCTGTCCAGGGAACTTCAGTGAGATATTGCCCATAACAACCCACTCCGACAGCGGACCGGCGTGGTCGAAGTTCGAGCTCGAGATGGAACCGGTCTTGCAAGAAAGAATCCAATCGGTCTTGTGCATGCGATCGGTGTATTGCCCGGTACCCTCTCGATTCAGAATACTGGGAATGCGCGGAACGATCTGCGCGGGCATCTCGAAATCATGGACGCGCTTTCCATCGACGAACAGCCAGTTTTCGTTCGGCTGACCGTGCATGAGAATAATCCCCTTCTCGCCCACAAACATCGTGCCGTTCGACTCACCCAATAGGTCGACGTCCTCGCCGACGCCCTGGGGCAGTTCCGGCTTGAGCCGTCCATCGTACCAATAAAGAGTGACCGGATCGAAGTTTCCGCGTTTTGGGAACTCGTAGCGAATGATGGACTTCGTCGGGAAGGTCTGCTTGTTTGCGTCCTCCTGACGAACGTTCTGGACGGCGCAGGGATACGCAAGACAGAGCGCCTTGACGACAGGACTCAGACTGTGGCAGGCAATATCTCCAAGCGCCCCACACCCGAAATCCCACCAGCCACGCCACCGGAAGGGGCAGTAGCCCTTGTTATAGGGGCGATAAGGCGCGGTGCCGAGCCAGAGGTCCCAATCGAGGTGATCGGGCACGGGGCGCTCGGGCAGAGCTTCGGGTATACCTTGCGGCCACCAGCCGGTCGCGCGGTCAGTCCAAGAATGTACCTCGTGGACCTGCCCGATCATGCCCGCCCAGATCATCTCGCACACTTGGCGATGCTGGTCGGAGGCCGCGCCTTGGTTGCCCATTTGCGTCGCCACACCGTAGCGGTGGGCGGCCTCTCGAAGCGTTCGCACCTCGAAAACCGTCTGCGCCAACGGTTTCTGGACGTAAACGTGTTTGCCCATTTCCATGCAGCGCATGGCGGCATAGGCGTGCATGTGGTCCGGCGTGGAGACGGTTACGGCATCGATCTCTTTGCAAGTCTCCAACATCACGCGGAGATCACGGAACTTCTTCGCTTTCGGGTACCGATCGAACGACCGCGCGGCGTTGTTCCAATCCACATCGCAGAGCGCGACGATATTCTCGCTGTTACACGTCTCGACATCGCCCCGGCCTTTGCCCCCGACACCGATACCGGCGATGTTCAGCTTCTCATTCGGCGATTGGAAGCCGCTTTTGGCAAGCGTGGTTCTGCGAACTCTGCCAGTCGAACAACCGGCGGAGACAAGCGTTGCGGCCGTCCCAAACAGAAATGAACGTCGTGTGAATTCCTTGTTATTCATGAACGATCCTCGCGCAAACCACCATCGCCTCGACGGGCTTCCGCTCTCTTCCGCGCGCGGATCGCCGGAAACGCGAATCCACTCTGGAAGTTCTGTTGACACAGCGTAGGGTACAATCGCCTTTGGGAATCTTCAACCGCGTTATTCAGCAAGAACGGAGTGCCTACGAGAAGCGCTTTGCGAGGTTTCCCATCTATTGGTGCGAGAGCGAGCTTGGCGTATAGTGACGGCACGATGAGCCACAAGTCTAACGCGACTCTCCACACCCCCTGGCCGTGCGCCCAGCCATCCACCCACGCGGTACTCGGTCTGTTCGTTCTGACCGCGCCGCTCATCCAACCCCCAGCGGGCCGAACGAGCCTTCCAATCGAGGACGCGTTTGATGGATGAGCGGAAACACGTAGAAAACGAGCAACCCATCTGGCAACCGATCCTGCGGCTGTCCGACGAGTTCCGGCGTCTGAATCTGAACGTTCTCCGGCGTCGCGAACCGGATGTCTACAGCCAACTAGAGTCGCACGAACCCGAACTCGAGCGCGTCGAGGTGCAAGTCTTCGGGTTAGATCGGATTCGCGCGCGGATCGATGCGGGCGAGCCCTGGGAACTCATCCCTAGCCTCGACAAGCAGGAGGCGTTTCGGGCACGGGTGGGGAACCTACTGCGACAACAGCCTCAGCTCGCGATCATTGCGGGTGTGGAATACGGAGCGGAACTGGATCGTATCGATGAGGCGGCTCGCACCGCACTCCGACTTCCTTTCGTGCTCTTCGCCAAAGATCCGCTCCGAATTCTCCTGGCACTTTCGACACACAACCGGAGCATGCTGCTGGAGAGCGGCACGCTGATCTGGGCGCTGGGTGAACCACTCCTCGACCGGCTCGCCGAGACGTTTGAGACCCACGCGCTCTACACGGTCGAGAACGACAGAATCGAGACGACATTCGGAATCGCGACTTCCGAAGACGAAGCCTCGCAGTCGCTGTATGTCGAAGCTCTCCGTGGCCTTCTCCCGAAGATGACGCCATGGCGCGAAGAGCTGATGCAGGCTATCCAACGCTTCCACGAACATCAGAGGAATCCATCCGGATCGCCGAAATGTGTCTGGTCGTCGAGCGGAGTGGACCACTACACCGCCACACCAATCCTGAAGGCTCTGCATCGAGGTCTAGCCGAACATGGCTTGGAAAGCCGGTTCATCGAACTGCCTTCCAGCCGTACCGACGATACCGTCCAACACCGGAGCCTGATGAGCGCGCGGCCGGATATGATTCTATTTCTGAACAATCCGACACGGCTGCACGTTGGCCAAGGGAAGTTCGACCGCGCCACATGGGTGACCGACGATCCAACGTTTCGAAGTTACCGAAACGTAGCGCCGACATACGACGCACAGGAACTCGTGCTGTATGCGGACAAGGCATACGAAACGGTGCTCGGCGAGCAAGGAGCCAAGCGGCGTGCGCACATGCCGGAGTTCGCCTTACTGAACGGTGAAGGAACGTTCCGCCCGGAATTGGCATATCCGCTGGTCTATGTGGGCATGGTCAACAATATGGAGGCGCAATTCGAGCGTTTGAACGCGCGCGACCGAGAGCTCACCGAAGAGGTGCACGCGCTAACTCGGGAATCGGGTTTGGGAACGATGGGCGCGGCGCGTATCTGGGCCGAACGAGACATCCCACCATCCCTGCTCGAACAAGCCAACGCAATCTGTGCCACACACGGTAAACGTTTCGACGATGGGCCGGTCACTTTATCGTACGTGACGTATCTCTGGGATACGTTCCGGCGGCGGTGGGAGACGGCGCGAGCGCTGCTCCCGCTCGGTTTGCACATCTACGGCGGCCCCGATTGGCAGCCTCTGCTCGGTGACGAGTACGCGGATCGCTATCACGGCTCGGTGCCGTACGGTGAACTGGCCGACATCTACCGCTCCGCTCGGATCGCGGTGAACGTGCATAGCCTGCAACTGCCCACGGCACTCAATATACGAGATTACGATGTACTCATGGCAGGCGGTTGCCTGTTGACAGACACCGTAGAGGAGATGGGCAAGGAGACCCTCCAGCCCGGCCACGACCTGGTTGCGGCGGAGACTCCCGAGGCATTCGCGGAAAGAGCTCGAGAACTTCTCGGCGACGACGACCGGCGCGCCTCGCTGGGGAGCCAAGGCCAAACCACAGTCATGGCGCGCCACCTACCGAGTCACCGCGCGGAGCTTATCCTCGATGCGCTCGGCAAACTGTAAGGAGCCGGTCGATCAGTAGACAGACCAGTCGTCGATTCCGACGCCCTCCGTTCCTTGCGACCCGATATAACGGCCGTCCGATGCCTGGTTCAGGACAGGGGAACTGGATGAAAGCCGGAATCCCTCACGTGTGAA
>CAYTDF010000320.1:4001-6106 GCA_964436365.1 uncultured bacterium
TCCAAATGCTAGTCGCGATTGAAAACGGCTGGTGCGCAACCAAACGGGAGCACTACGTGCGTCTTCCCAAGAGAAACCTCCCAGACATGCGCAAGGTGGCTTTCAGAGGCACCAGGTCCTTCAGGAATTTTTGGGATATCTCTCAATAGCCATTTTCGAGTTGGGGCACTCAGCGCCTGCAGGTATGCAGTTTGAAATCATATTCATCAGCGACTTCGAGTAAGCCCCGGCGGGTCATGAGCGTGCAGGACACCTCGATCTACGCGTTCTTCGCATAGCAAACTCTAATCGGCACTCTTCTTCCCTTTTCCCAACAATCGTTTATGCACAGCCCGGTAACCTCCGATATCCTGCAAGCGCAGGAGCATAATTGCATCCACACGAAGCGCACGATGTTGGGGATCCATGCTGCGCTGTTCCCGGCCGGTACCAAGGTATTTGAAGCGAAGTGTGTGAGTGCCGGGATCGAAGTCGTGGAGGTCGAAACTGTCCCAAGTTGTGTCTTCGCCACGGAAACTGTAGTCGCGAGGACGCCCCACATCCTGTCCATCGACTGAAGCCTGATAGAGCCCTCCCGTAAAGAAGTAGTTCACGACCGCATTTACCTGATAACGACCGGCCTTTTCTACCTCAAAATCGAAATCAATCGTTGCACCGTCTTCACCGGGGACATACATACCATCCCAAGTCGGCACTTCCGGCGTTGTGCGGACAGAGAATTTCTCCTTGGGGATTACGGTGTATTTCGGCAGCCGCGTCTCGAAAGGCGGGATGGTTTCGTCAAAAGTACGCATGGGATACTGGTATCAAAACGCCACGGAGCTGAACCAGTCCGTGCGCTCGTTAAAGCCCTTCACCCAACTCAAATCCGACGCACGCAAGGCTCCAAAATGTTCGATCTCGAATCGTAGCGATTTTTTGAATGGAACGGGATCGAGCAGGTGCCAGCGGTATAGGCTCGCGCGGTCACCGGGGTGGTAGCCTTCGAACATCTGCACGCCGAATAAGGGCCGCATGAATTCGCGCAATCCCCAAGCGTCGCCGACGTACTCCTCTGTTCCCGTGCCGCTCAGAGACGGATAGTCCTCGCCATCGACATAGAATCGTTCATCGCCCTCGCCGAACCAGCCCAGGTCGGTATGGAGTACGGACAACACCGTACCGACGTAGTGCCCGCTGCCCGTTGTTTCGCAGAGGAGATAGTTTTCGCCGGGTTGCGTGGGAAAGGCTTGGCGATAGCGCGCGTGGAAATAAGGTGTGTCTTGAGGGAGGGGTGCTTCATATTGCCGCCAGTTCAGCAGATACCACAATCCGACGCGGTGTTCCGTGGATTCATTGGTGATCGTCACCCTCGCGCTCTTGTGAAAGGGCATGTTCCAGAAACAATTGCGGGAATGGCCAAAGGCGGAGACCGACACGGCAAGCGAATCGACATCGCGGGTCATGCCTTGGCCTACACCGAAGAAGTCGCCCAGCGGCGCTTCCACACTGGGGTCCGCCGCTCCATCCCAGTACATCCTTACCACGAGCGCATTGCTAAGAAAGGGGTACATGGGATGGCCGAAAACCCAAAAATGTGAAATCGCGCCCGGTCCCTGCAATTCGCCCAATACTATCGTCTCACCTGGATTCACCGTGACGCTGTCGCCGTTCTTCGTCAAATCCTTCTTCGCGCTACTCTCCCGCAACGCCTTAAACGTCTTCGGTTGCACCAGTTCCGCCATCACATCCAAACCGCCCGGCACCGCCGGGCGCGGCACGGACTGCGCGAAGACGCTGACAGAGATACTCATCAGTAGAACTGCCGGTAAACTCCGAAACTTCATCTCAGATTCCTTTTCCTGGAGTGGTTCTTCCTTCAACCCCGTTGGGAACAGTGCCCCTGCTTCACAATCGTCCACGGGACGGCCGACAGCCCCCAATCTTTGGGAGAGGAGATTCTCGAAGAGCCCGATATGAGGCTGGAACACATCCTATCACACACGGAGACAAAAGCTATCCGGGGAATCCGGAGCGAGAGAGAGGATTGAAGAGAAGAAGACTCCGCAAATCAGAATCCGCGGAGGAGCTCGCCCAGAGCGCCGTATCCTCTGGCCATCCGCATC
>CAYTDF010000321.1:0-6102 GCA_964436365.1 uncultured bacterium
GACTGTACAATCAAACGCACCCTCTGTCTCTTTGGCGATCCGCTGGCAAAGCCTCAGGCATTCGAAGGTGTCCAGACCGATTCGCAAAGGTAGATCGACAAGAGCGGTGTTGATTTGCGCAATATCACTACTCTCGATGTAGCGACTGAGTTCTCGTTCGAGGCGGTCGAGCTCATCGAACGCCTCTGCGGCCGCCTGTTCGGCGTACGTCAGATCGGGGTGTGCGATGAGAATCTCGTAGTACGTCGCCATCGCATCGTGACGGAAACGGTGCGAAGGTTCGACCGTCTCTTGGGTCGGGTCGTCAATCCGAATTGCGCCGTCCGAATTTTGTTGCATCGCGTCGCGGAATCGCAGTCGCCGAGAAGAACGCAAGCTCGGCTCAGGATTGTCCTTTCGCCAGGAAGTTCGAGTAGAACTGTACGCAATAAACCGGCAGAAACAGCAAGGCGGCCCAGGCATGGATGCGTATCAGAAAACTCTGGCCATCCGGGCCGAACCATGAAGAGAGGCAGAGCGCCATCGAGAGAACGATCACCGCCCCGAGCGTGCAGACCATCCAGAAAGAGAGTTTCTTGACGAATGGATTCGACAAGAAAGGGAGATCGCCTTTGGTGAAGCGATTTCCATACGCCCGCATCACGACTGACAAGGAAAGACAAACGGCAAATATCGGAGCGGCGGAGAAATGAACGATCAGTGGATAACCGGAGAGAGCGTCGCCCGAAACGAACAAGACCGGGAATCCGGTGATGGCCAAGAGTGCCAATGACAGTGCCTCTCCTATTCCGATAATACGCATCCACCTATCTCCCAACGCGCACATAAAAGCATCGCGTTCAGTGTTTGTCCGTTCGCCCACCAAGCGTGTCGACCACAAACGCAAAGGCTCGAAAGCCAAACAGAAGCAGAACGGCCCCCAATAGCGCGGCGGCGGCCATGACCAGTGTTCGACAGTAAGCCCGCAACGCGAAGGTGCGTGCGAACCGCTTCGCGTAGATCGTATCGATCCCCTGGAACTCCGTCATTGTCACCGAGAGGTTCTCATCGTTCACAAGAGGGGAGTCGATGTCGATCTTGCCGAAGAAGAAGGGGGCGTCGACGGCGTGGCAATCTTCACAACCGCGCACGCCCAACGATTGCGCGGCGGGCCGAACATCGTGAGCGATAGGCCAAGCGTACGGCCGAGCCCGCTCGTGTTCCTCGGACGTGAGTTCACCCGCTTCGTCGAGTCTGTAGACTTTGCCGCCGCAGACGTAAACGGGGGCATCCACCTCCGGTCCGAACGCCAGGATCTTCTTGAGTCCCCCCGCAATCTCTTCTTTCGTCAAGGAATCCCATCTCATGCTTCGTGAAGAGGAATCGTTGTCCGTGTTGTCACGCCGCACACATCCAATTCGGTCCAGCGACAATGGCACAAGCTCATTCTCTGCCAGCGATCCCCAGAAAGAAGGCCAGATTAGACGGTGGGGTGCAATCGGCCCCTCGTCCTGTTTCACGAAAACCGGAGAGAGAATATGTGGAAACGCGTCGGGAGATTTGTCGACTCCCCGTGTACCGAGCCCATGCGCCAGAGAAGTCTTCACCCGCCGTGGTTTGGTCGTCGGCCAAGGGCCCGAATGACAAGCCGTACAACTCAGCCTCTCAAAATGAACGGCCGGAAGTCCCTTGTGCTCCGGCCGTGGAGCGCCCATTCGGCCCGCCGTAGGCCGGTCTGATGAATCCAGACCCATATGGCAGCCTTTGCACGAGAGAGCGGCACTCGAGACGTCGCCAGGCGAATTCGTCTCGCCCTCATATCCACGGACGATCCGATGGTCGATACCGTTGCGATGACAGTCCACACACGTCAGTCCCGCACGCAGGTGCACGTCCTCACTTGAATCGTAATTCGGCGACGCTTCGTCATCCTGCACGGAAGTTGAGTGGCAGAAATAACAGCGTTCAGCGGGAACTCTCCTGAGAATCTCGAAGAATACGTTCCGCTTACGGTCGAATCGATGGGCCTCATAATCGACGGACGGCGGAATAGACCTGGGATCGTTCGGTGGCTCCGGCATCCTATAATCATACGTGTCGGGCATGCTTTGCGCTGAACCCCGTATGGAAGCGAAACCGGTGGTAGCCGTGGCGGCCCAACGGAAATTCTGGCGTGCGATCTGTGCCGCGTAATCGGCTTGGTCGTGGGCGGGCTCCGCGTCATGACAAGCAAGGCAGTTCACTTCGAGAGACCCAGAAACCGTTATGCGCATGATGTCGTCCGACGGCCCCGCCCCGTTCCACTCCCCCGCTCCACCTCCCGGAACATGCCGTCCAAATCTCTGCACCCATTGCCAAGGCGTTAGACCGATTCGCTCCGGCCGATAGGTTCCCGGCCAGTCACGATAAGAGAGGGGTATCGAGGTCCACGTGTCGGCATCGACATAAATCCACGGGTGCCCGGGACGCCCCGGCGTGACATCGTCGGCGACCGCGTTGAAGTGCCATCCATTCGCTATTCTAGCGTAGTCATGGCAGGTGTTGCCGCAGGTCTGACGAGTTGAGAACGGAAGGAGAGGGTCGTCATCGGGGTGGATCGTCTGGCCGTCCTCATCCATGAGAGGAATGCGATGCACGGGATGCGCTCGGCTCCCGTCGCGCAGATCCCCGATCCAGGTATCGGCGGTTTCGCCATGGCTCGATAGCCCAGCCGTCAAGCCCAGAACAACGAGGACCAGAGAGATCATGCTGTGCAGACCGAGAGACGACTTCGATAACGCTGAGAACCCCATCACCCCATCACCCCACGGTTCCATTACGCCGGAACTTCAAACTCCCCTCGCTTGAAGTCGAGTGTACGTGTACTCGCAATGGCCTCGTTGATCTTCATGACTGTGACGGTCGCGGCGTAGCCCACCTCGCCCGGACAGTGGAGTTTCCCCGTGCCGCGAATTGCCTGGAAGAAGTTATCCAAATGCGGGGCGTGAACCGGATCGTTGAAACGTACCGGCAGCCCGTAGGTGGGTGGCTCAACCGTTGCCTGAACGAAGACGTCGCCCTCCCCCGAAGTCTCGCCCGCCTCTTTCGCCTTAGGCGCGGTGAGAATACCGATCTTTGCCCAACGGCTCCATTCGGGAGCGGCCGGTTCACGATAGACATTGGCGCGCCCGCCCGCTTCCGAGATATTCAGCGTGCCCTCGTCACCGAGAATGCCTTCGAAATAGCCAAGATTGCTGTTCGCGTTTATGGACTGATAGGCGACCCGAATCGGTTTCTTCTTGATTTCGTATTCAAGAACGGCGACAACCGTATCGTACCATTCGTGGTTTTTTTCGTCGTAATAATCGATCCCACCACTCGCCATGACCGACTTGGGGTGCGCATCCAAGAACCAGTGAAATACATCGAGCTGATGCGTACCCAGAGCCGCGAGAGGCCCGCCCCCCAGTTCCTTGTACCAACGCCAGTTTCGGAATCTCTCCATCGAGCCGAAACCGTATTGGGAAAGCGTCGCGTCGTCGAGAGGCGCTCTTCGCGGCCATCCTCGGTCCGGTTGGACCGGCCGGTTCCACTGCCCGCTCGCAGCCGATACTCGCCCGAGAAGCCCAGTTTCGTTCAAGATGTACTCGTGGCAGTGGCGATAACGGGGGTTGCTTCGTCTCTGCTGTCCGATCTGCAAGAGTTTTCCGGTCTTTCGCGCGGCGCGGACCATATCGCGAGCACTCGCGAGAGTATTGGATATCGGACTCTCGCAGTAGACATTCAGCCCGGCGTTCATGCAGGCAATCGCCTGCTCCGCGTGACAGAAATCCGGCGTGGCGACGATCACCGCATCGAGACCCTTTTCTTCTTCGAGCATCTCCCGATAGTCGGTATAGAGGGCGTGATCTTGCCCGAAGCCCGTAAGAATACGTGTCGCGCGTTTCCGGTTGTAGGATTCCCAGATATCGCAAACAGCCTTGCAGCGTATGCCGGGCATCTTCATACAGGTGCTAAGAAGAAGTTGCCCTTGCGATCCCGCTCCAATCAATCCGATCTGGATTTCATCGCTCGCCTTCTCCTTGACTTGAGCCAAAGCCACAGACGAGAAGCCCAAGCCCGTACCGACGGCGGCGGTAGACTGTAAGAACCGGCGCCGAGTAACGTTGTCGTTCATTTCACGGTCAACCATAATACTCCACACAAGATCTGAGTTTTGCGTTTTCTGAATGGAAACGTCGCGTCAAAGAAACACGCCGCGATAGCGAAGAAGCGGTTCACGCTCTCCACGGGCGGCTTCTGTTCATCTCACCGGCCAAGGTCTGCTTGGTGATCAGGACATTTTCCGCAACCTGAAAATCGAACATGCCGACGCAGATAAAGTCTGCCCCATTTTCAAACGCGTACTTGAAGCCCTCGGCAGGATGAATCGCCCCGGCTCCCAGGATTTTGAAGGCAATCCAAGGTTTGTCGACATCCTTCATGAACTCGACGGTCTCTTCTGGCCGCTCGGCCCAAACACTGTCGTGCCTCGGCTCCGGCCCTGCGGACCAGTAACTCTTGCTATTGATCGTCTTCATGTAGAAATCGGGTTGCAGTCCCGCTTTTTCACATTCGACGATCGTCTTCAGTGCATGACCACCGATCCCACCGATGATGCCGCACTTCTTCATGTGCTCGACCGCTTCACCGAGAAGTTCCACTTTGCCTTGGTTCACAAACATGTCACCGACCTGCCCCTGGACATACGCGCCCACAGCCCCGCGCTCGATAGCAATATCGATGTCGGTCAGGAGATCGTCGGCCTTGGGCTTGATCTGTGCGATCCATTGAATCTGCCCGCCTTGCTCATTCCAGTAGCGGCTCATGACACGTTTGGTGTGGTCGTCGAGACGAACAATCGCCGTGTCGATACCCCGTTCCTCACCCAGTTCGAACGTTTCGAATATTTTCTCGTCGGTGAAGTAGTTCTTCAGGAGCGAAGAGACATAGATCAGATCGCGGCTGTGGGCGTGCCCACTGAGAAGGTTACCGCCGGTAATCATTCTCGATATCGTCAGATTGCCGATCTTTCCCGTCGGGAAGATCTTGTTGGCGTCGGTCGTCTTCTTCTGTGCGGGCTTCTCTTCCGCATAAGCCAATAGTGCTTTTTCCTCATGACTGAGTCCCAGTGCCGTGCCCGCGGAGGCCGCTGCGGTCTTTCCGAGAAATCCACGCCGTCCAATTTTCGATTCCGACATATCCACTCTCCTCGCCTGTCGTTTTGGCTCGCCGATCCAGCCCGATCTTGCTCCATCCCTAGGAGACTTCGAGGCCTCTTCCCTCGCCGCCCCCGTAGCGTATCACAAACGCAGAACCGGTGCGATACGCGAGGCCTGACGCCACTCCCCAGGCCTACCGCTGTGCCCAGCCTTGGATTCTCGCGGATTCTTGGCGCTGCAAAAGACAATAGACAGAGTCGTCGCCCCGTTCACGCACGAATCGGCCGCCCTCTCCAGCACGTAGAGAGAGCACGGGACGACCCTGGGCAAAGACGCGGAGTTTGTGGTCACACGCGGTTGACGTCGTTCCCTTTCTGCGGATAACCTAGCGTGTAGATACTGTCCGCTTCGAGAAAATGGACGGCGTCGACCGAACGAAATGGGCGGTGCTTGAACTCAATGAAAAGATCACGTCACGCTGGTTTCACGTTGATTGAATTGCTAATCGTGGTTGCGATCATCGGTATCTTGGCCGCAGTTGCGGTACCGAACTTCCTGAATGCACGGACGCGAGCGCAGGTGATGCGCGCCGTCGCAGACATGCGCAACGTGAGCGTAGCGTTCGGATCGTACGCTGCGGATCACGGTGATTTCCCGTTGGGCGTGATCATGGGCCACACCCCACGCGAGCGCTGGAGCTGGGGATTCCTGCCGGAGATTCTCAGTACGCCGGTCGCGTATCTGGCGGACCTACCGATTGATGAGTTCAATTTTAACTACAAGATTTACGGTCAGAATCAGGGTTTGGAAGTTCCCATAGGCCATCCACATTCCCGATACCGCACAACCCGCAAGAAGCCCTACATGGGCGCGGACGCGGCCGTATCACCGGAGGACCACAAGGCCGGTTGGAAGCGAATGCTGGCCGATGCAAATATCGACG
>CAYTDF010000322.1:0-6099 GCA_964436365.1 uncultured bacterium
GTAGTCGTCGACGACGTCTTCGACCGAAGTGTGCGGCGACCACATCAACCGTTGCCACATCCATTGGTTGAAATGATCGTGGTGGCCACTCGAATGGGTCACATCCCCGATTCCGTAGCGCATCGTTTCATTGAAGACGTAGTGATAGTAGCGCGGCCAGGCATAGAACGTCTGGCGTTCATAGACCGCCACCAAGAACGGATCCGGCTGCCTCTCGTAAATGAACCGCCCCCAGGGCGGCGGAGTTTCGCCATTCCAATCGGGCGGCGGCTGGAAGTGAACGTAGCCGTACTGTGAATAGTACCAATGGGTCAATTCGTTGAAGAAGACGATCGACTGTTGGCGTGGGAGTTCGTGCAGAATTTCGTTCAAGTACCGGTCGAACGGACCGAAGCCGGGATACCGGAACAGGTCCATCCGATGCGTCTGCCGTCGTCCCTGTTGCCAGGTCATGGCATCGGAACCGGGGCCATAGCAAAACGCCCGCAGCCAGGGACGCGGCTCCTCGTTCAGATAATCGAAAATGGCCCGGTCGTCCGCATCGTCCAGTTTCTGGTTGGTAATAAAAATTTCCGTCTCGGGATGGTAGCGATGAATGATCTCGGCCAGGTCTTGGCAAAGGTAAATGAACGTCTTCCCATAGGGGTCGCAACGGTCGCACTCGCATCCGCCCCCATCGCCCGCGACCAGACGAACGTAATCGAACGTCGGGCTGTTTCGGAAACGCGCCTCACAGTTCCGTAAGAGGCTCTCCCGCGCTTCCGGCACCGAGGGGCAGAGATAGCCAGTTCGCCCAATCGATTCGGAGGCTTTCCACTCCGGCGGACCGGAACCCACGTTCACACTGGAGTGCACCAACGTCTTCAGACCGAAAGAGCGAAGGAATCTCAGCATGGCATCGTCTTTCGCCATTCCTACGCCGACTTCGAACGTGTTGGCGCCTGCCAGCGCGTAATCTAGAATCACCGTCTGCCGTTCCTTGTCGGTCCACGGCCGCACGCCGGCAATGCGCTGCACGGTACCGCCCTGGTCGAACTGTGTGCCGCGCACCTCAAACGCGGGCGCGGTGCGCCGTTCGAGCCGTTCGGGAAATTCGATTGCGCCGCGCCGAGGCTCCATCCGCCGGAGGATCTCCCCCACGGCATACAGAACACCCCGCTCATCGACACCCGCGGCCAAACCAACCGTATCGCTGCCATCGGTGAGAACGTGCAGTACAAATCCCTCGGGACCGGGGTCTCGTTCCGTCAGGAGAGCGACGCGCAGCCGTCGCAACTGCGTCGAGAGGGTCTCATACCGTGCGGGAAGGCCGAGCCATATCGTAAGCGTGTCGCTCGTCTCTACCTTACTCTCGTTCTCCGTTTGAATATCGACAGGAATCCCGGTCATCCCAACTACTCTTTCGCGTAAAAGTTCAGCCGAACTGCGCTCGACAATCCCAGCGTCCTCACCGAGGACGATCCTCACGCGTTCGAACGTTGCGGCGTGGAGGTTTCCCACAAATCCCATAACAAGTGGAATTGTGACGAGTAGGCACCGTCGATAAGGCGGATTCAGCATGCTCTTTCTCTCCTCGTTCAGGCGGTCCAATCCACCATCGCCTTCGCGGTTTCACCCCGGTCGGGGGCCGCCCAGCAGCGCTCGACATCACGCAAGGAATACGTTTCCACAATATCCTCAACGCACACAACGCCGTGCCGGACATGCTGGAACGCAAGAGGCTCCCCCTGAGCGTTCATCAGCGGCGCGGGTCCCTTGCAGCCAATCGCGGTCAGGTCACTCCGGAAGATCTGATGCGTGTTGAAAGTGTGTGGCTTGACCGGCGGCACACCGACAAGAAGAAGTCGGCCGCCAACGCGGAGCGCTTCGGTCGCGTAAGCCAGCGTCGGCTCTTTGCCGACAACTTCGAAGGCCAGATCGACACCGACGCCGTCCGTAATCTCCCGTATTCGTTCTTCGAGATCGGACAGATCCGGCCCGATCGTCCACTCACAGTACTTCGACGCGCGCGCGATCTTTCCCGATAGTTCGTCGACACCGATCACCCTAACGTGTTTCGCGTGCAGCTGTTGAACGACGATCTGCCCCATACTGCCCAGTCCAACCACAAGCGCGATCTCCCCCGCCTGTGCGTTCGAGAGATTCACGCCTCGCGTCGCGCAGCTGACCGTCTCGGCCAGCGCTCCCGCCTCGAGCGAGAGGTCTTCGGGGAGTTTCGCGATCCCACTACCGTGCTCCGGGATATAACGTGTCATAGACTCGGCAAAACCGCCACCGCCTTCGCAAGCGTGCGGATGCGCCCCCACCACACCCGTACAATAGTTCGGATGCCCCATTCGGCAGTTCAAACAAACGCCGCACCAGTTGCCGAACGCTTGGCAGACAATGTCGCCGACTGCGAACCGCTGAATATCCCGGCCGACCTCGACAACCTCACCGCACCATTCATGACCACCCAGAAAATACGGGCAGGACACGGGTTCCCAGCCACGATAAACCTTCAGATCACCCCCACAGATACCGGCGCGAAGTGTCTTGACACGGATGGTCCGGCCACCGGAGGGATCGGATTCCGGCAGAGACACGTCGGCCTGTTCGAGAATGGCGACTTTGTGGGGTTTCGTCAGATGGATCGCTCGCAAGAATGCGCCTCCCTGTCAGAATGGGCGGACGGAGTCAAATGACTCTGTGCCCAGCCAGTCTATCACGACGCTCCGCGCACAGCCACGACGGGAGGAATCCCGCGACCCCATTCGCACGTAGACACCGGGGAACCGATTGCGGTATCCTTCGACATGAATATTTCAACGCTTTTCCTCATCCCATTCACTCTCCTGCTCACCACGAATACCGTGCATTCCACGGAATGGAACGGTCCGGTACCGGATCGAGAACGCTATCTCACTGCGACACCGTTCACCTACATCATCGGCTACGACGATTGGCTGGCGAACAAAGAGGCGATGCAAGGGCTCCGCGACGCCCCGCCGGATCTGCTTCACGTCAACTCACCGATCCCACTCGATGGGGAGCTGGGCATGATGGAGCATCATCGCGACTGGAACACGAAGATCGTCACTCAGAAGCGATACAAAGAGATCGTTCAAGAGACCACGGATTTCGTGCGGACAATGCACGACATCGGGATTGAGACCGTCATCCCTTATGTAAATTCGAGCCTCATGCTCGGCGATCACGAACGCCGCCTAGGGTTCTGGAAAATTTACGACCGTTGGGACGAACTCGAATGGCTCAGGCTCGGTCCGAAACCGGCGCTGGATCCGTTGCTTTGGTGTGGCGTCCCCCGCCGCTCGCTGGATCCCTGGAAACCGTATCCCGAATACGACCTGTGGCGCTATGAACCGAGTCTCGGCGATCCGAGCTGGCGAATGATTCAGAAGCGCATCATCGAAGAGCTCGCGGCGTGCGGCTACGACGGAGTCTTCATCGACGACTGCATTATGGAAAGTTACGCCCCCGTCGATGAGGAACGCTTTCTTGGGTATGTCGCGAACCGGCCTTCCCATGCCCGGCTCCCCAAACACACGATGCTCGGCCATCCGGGGCAGGGGCTGCGCTTCGCGGAGACCGTGCGCTACTGGGCGGATACGACAACGGAATACCTGGGTCTGTTGAGCGATGCCGGAAAACGTGCCGAAGAAGGGTTCTTCGTCTTACCCAACATCGGCTCGATAGGCCGTCCGATCGGGCTGGCGGGTCGGGAACGGGGAGGAAAGTCCCTCCCCTCCATCCGCGATGCAGCTCGCCTGGTCATGTTGGAAGAGGGATACGCATCGGGCCTGATCGCACCGGATGTGGTCTACGATTACGCATTGCAGTATAAGCAGTGTCTCGCGCTCGGCGTTCGTCCGGCGCTACTCCCCTACGCCAGTGGCAGCCACGTCACGGAACTCCAATACGCGGAGGCGGCAGCCGGTGGAGGCGGTGCGTTTGTGCAAACCTCGACTGCGTACACGGATCTGCGCAACGACTACCGCAACATGTATCGAAACAACTCGGAGATCTTCGGCGGTTTGCGTCCGTGGAGTCAGGTCGCGGTGGTCTTCGACACCGACGAGCTGCACTTCATGAACGATACGCACATCCACGACGGGATGAAGACCGCGCGCGCCCTATTGGACGCTCATATCCAATTTGACGTCGTGCTCAAACGCGATCTCAATGCCGCGAACCTCCGCCGCTACGCGGTGGTATTCTTACCGGACGTGCGGTATCTGAGCGAGACGACCTGCAAGGCGTTGCTCGCGTATGTTGAGCGAGGCGGAACGCTGGTGGCCACGGGCACACCGGCGACACATGACGAGATGGGACGAGCGCGCCCACGCCACGCTTGGGGACTTCAGCCCTACGCAACGCGCGGACTGACAGAGAACCTCCGCCGGGTTGGAAAGGGCCGGATCGCGTACGTCCGCGATACCGCGCGGCTGCTGCCTCCCACATCGGTCGATGTCGAGCTCTTCTCCGATGTCCTGTGGGACGGTATCGAAGCGACGCGAAAGAACCTGCTGGAACAGCGCACACAGATCCGCACCCAACCGCATCCGATGTGGGAACGGTTCATCTCCCACTACGCCGAGAACCATCTGAGCACCGATCTGCCTCCCGAGATCCGGGTACACGTCTATCGCCGGGACGACGGCCTCATGACCGTCCACCTCGTGCGTTACTGCATCTCGCCATGGGAGAAGGACGCGGCCGAGCCACCGAAACCTCTCCCAGAATGCCAAATTACCCTGACCCTGGACGAGTCGATGACCCCCGAGGGGGCTTACGGGGTGGATGCCCGAAGCGGGCGGACGGAAGTCCAGTGGAAGCGTGATGGGGGCCGGATCGTACTCGAAACGCGGGATTTAGGGTACCACCGGGCCATCGTTCTGCCTCCGAAAACCAAGTAAAGCGGTAAGATTCCCGTACATTCGGGCGGCTAGCGCAGGAAAACCCGATCCACACAGGGAATAGAAGAGTATGTGGCTCGCCTATTGATTCGTGGTTATCAAATAGCCCCCCCCCCAGCCTGTCTTCATGATTTGAAAATACAGCGCCGTTTCTCGCTTGACACGATCGGCTGTAGCTTTGAGACTTGTTCCAGTAGTTCTTCTGAGTCACATCTGCCCGCGTGGGACGGAGGGGTCTTTTATGAAGACCGAAACGTCGCCGATAACGTCGCACAAGGCATTCCCGGTCGAGAAGGCCCCGATACCTATTCTGGATTTGGGCGCAATCGAAAAGCCGTCTCTAACCCTCTGCCGTATTCGCGATCTATTCCAGCGGACAACCGGGCTCGATTTCTTCCTATTTTTCCAGCGCCAACCGATGGGTAAGTGGGCGGAAGAGGCCTTCGCACGGACGATCGAGCTGCCGAGGTACTGTCAGCTGGTTCGCGACACTCCTCTGGGGCTGGCACGTTGCCTTTCTTCCCATCAACAGATGACACGCCGCGCTTTTCAGTGCAAACGCCCTGTCTGCCAACGCTGTCACGCTGGGCTCACCACCCTGCATTTCCCGGTTTCGATCACCGGTAAGGGATGCGGCGACATCCAAACGGTCTGTGCGCTACAGCACGGCGAGCGCGCGCACACCGTCACCGATCTCCAACGGAGAGTTGAGGATTTGGAGATTCCCCGAAAGGCTTTTTCAACGGCGATCGAAGAACTCCAAGTGATCTCGAAGCGCAAAGGCCACCGTGTAATTGAATGGCTCGAGCTTGTCGCCAGTTACCTCGCGGAAACGTCTTTGCAGATATCTCCCCCCGACGATGCGGAGCAAAAGAACAGCCTTGGCGGCACACCGGAGCGGCCCTCGGTCGAGCACCGTATCCGGCTGGAAGTGGGGCGCTCCGTACCGCTCCCTTCGTGGCGCGGGGAGCGTAGCACCGGTGGCACGGCCGCTCTGGTCGAACGCGTCACGAACTTCGTGGAACAGCATGATTACATGCCTCTCTCCACCCAGGTGATCGCACAAGCCTTGGGGTTTGAACTCAGCTATTTGGCCAAAACATTCAAACATTTCGCGGGTGAAACACTCACCGCCTATCTCCGTCGCGCCAGGCTTCGGCATGCGCAACGACTGCTACGGGAC
>CAYTDF010000323.1:0-6095 GCA_964436365.1 uncultured bacterium
AGGCGTGGACCTCATCTCCGGGGTGCTCGCCAATCCCAAGGTGCTGCTCTATGAGAATGACGGCGTCGGCGGGTTTACAGAGGTCGCGCAGCTCGATACCGGGCGTGAACCCCGCAGCGCGGTTGTGGGCGACTGGGATCAGGATGGCGATACGGACTTCGCTGTCGTGTCGCAGGCGGCGAGCACGGTCTACATCTACAAGAACGTCTTCTCCGTCCCGGTTGAGAGTTGGTCTCTGCACTGACCCCCCTCCGCGACGAACCGAAACACAGAAGAACTCCCTCTCATCCTCCCGGGTGAGGGGGAGTCTTGTTTTCGCCAGCCTCTGGAAAGCACAAATCTGGGTGGCACTGGCAATTGCTCTCAAGAAGAAAACACAGCAGCCGGTGCGAGAACATAGTCTTCTTCAACTCTGGAACAGTGAAGGCTCGTACTCTTTTCGCGTCCTTCGTTGTTCAATGGCGCAAAGAACCTCCCCAGAAGCACGGGGGGAGTCTCATTTTTGCCTCCCAGGCCTGCCATAGACACCGTCGACGGAAAAACTACTTTGTCGATACGTGGTGGTTATCGACGAAGAACCCTGAAAGGGATTCCTAATGCGCGCAGTCGTTTTCCGAAACGAGCGGCTCCGGTACGTGGCCGATGAACCGTCACCCCGACCGGGGCCGGGAGAAGCTGTGCTTCGCGTCCGCACTGCTGGCATCTGCCGCACCGACCTCGAACTTACGAAAGGCTACATGGGTTTTTCCGGAATTCTGGGGCACGAATTCGTAGGGGAGATGACGGAGACTCACGGCGATCTTCAGAAGGGCCAACGGGTTGTGGGGGAGATCAACTGCGGGTGTGGAGATTGCGCGCTGTGTGGAGCGGGGCTGGAGCGGCACTGTCCCCAGCGAACGGTGTTGGGCATCCTGGGTCGTGAGGGCTGTATGGCCGACGCGCTGACTCTCCCGCTTGAGAATCTTCTGCCCGTCCCCGATGAGGTCTGCGACGAAGACGCCGTCTTCACCGAACCGCTCGCGGCCGTGCTGGAGATTTTCGAACAGGTCCAGATCCAGCCGCACCACCGTGTCGCGGTGATCGGCGATGGAAAACTGGGCTTGCTGACCGCCTTAGTTTTTCAAGCGCTTCATCCCGGACCGCTCCTGCTGGTCGGCCACCACCCCGAGCGTGCCTCGATCTTTGAGGGACTCGATATCCTCCACGAAGACGAGTTGGCGTCCGCTCACGACTCCCGTTTCGATTTCGTGGTCGAGGCGACGGGTGCCACAGAAGGCCTGCACACCGCAATGCGGATCGTAAAAGCGCGCGGCGTTCTGCTCCTCAAGAGCACTATGGAACGCGCCGCCCCACTCGACCTGACGCCTTTGGTGATTAACGAGGTGTCGCTCGTCGGTTCCCGTTGCGGCCGATTCGCCCCGGCCCTGGAGTTGTTACGTAGAAATGTTCTGCCGTTGGATGCGCTCCATACGGCCACCTACCCGCTTGAGTCCGCGTTGGAGGCGTGGGAACACGCCAAGCGGCCGGGGAGTTTGAAAGTACTCTTGACGATGCTCTAGGGCGTGTCGTTCGAATCCTCGAAGCGTTCGGAAAAGCGAACGGTCTCCGTCGCTCCCAGCAGTGAAAAATGGCTGATACGCAAACGACTCTTGCCAGGAGCGAAACCGATTCGTCCCAGTTCTTCTGCGGTGGTCGAGAGACGGTACGCGATTCGTCCGTCGATCAAGAATGAGAGTCGGCCGCGTCGCCTGACGACCTCGAACATGAACGGCCGCCCTTCTCGCAAGAACGCCTCTGGATCGCCGAGCGGAATCGGGCGTCCACCGAACAAAGGACCGTCGGCTTGCAGGCCGCCATCTGCACCGTCGAACACGAATGCGTTCCCCGACCCGAACACGAACCCTGCGCCTCCTCCATCGAGTCGCTCAATGGAGAGTTTCGTCACCAGATGAAAGTCGCCCTCACCGATCCCAGTACCCGCGAAGAGCGCGTTGCCCACGCCTGTACCGACCTGACACGCCTCCTCACGCTTCCATGCGTCCCCGCTGTATACGATCTGTGTCGGCTCGCCCTCCTGGATGAAGAGCGTTTTGGGCGGACGGTGCCCACGGCCCTTTGGCATCTCGTCCTGCCACTGAGTCAACTCCTGCACTAGACAGTCGGCCACGATCCGATGGCCCACTCGATTGGGATGGATCCCATCCAACAGCAGATCGTCTACGCTCTGCCCATCCTTACCTCCGTATTCCTCAAAGGCGGTGAATACGTCGACCAGGGGCAAGCCATGAGCCTCGGCGATCTTCCGTACGCTCTGCGCGTACTCCTTCAGAAGCAGATTGAAACCCAAGGGATCGTTCGCATCGTAGGGCGGTTTCCCGTAGATCTCCTTTAACTTTGTTGTCCAGCGGAATGGATTGGGGGTCATCAGAATGACGCGGCATCCCCCCGCCTGGAGCGTGGTGATAAAGAAGCGCAGATGATCCTCGTAGGTTTTTTGTGCGACGCGCGGCTCTGTACGGTTCTTATGAACGTCGATTGCCGAGTCGTTCGCTCCAAACTGAATAATGACCGCATCCGGCTCTCGCGAGAGAACGTCTCGCTCGAACCGCGCCCGGCCTCGTTCGGTCGTGTCGCTGGGCACACCGGCGTTGAAGAGATGGGTTCGAAAGCCCAGGGCAGGGAGCTCGTGCGCCAAACGGTTGGCGTACACCTCCAACATATCTCTCTCGCCAACGCGGCGCGGCGCTGTCGTCGAATCGCCGAATGCCACGATCCGGAACGCTTCCTGAGCGTCGCGATCTTCCGATGCGACTCCAACGCGTACGGTCAGCGCGAAA
Organism: uncultured bacterium; assembly: GCA_964436365.1. Taxonomy (GTDB): domain Bacteria; phylum Hinthialibacterota; class Hinthialibacteria; order Hinthialibacterales; genus CAYTDF01. The sequence goes on from CAYTDF010000323.1 coordinate 2,838, forward strand.
AGCGTCGAGAGTACGAGAGGTAGGGCAACCAAACGCATCGAACGTTCGAGCACGAGCGAATCCTCCGAGGTGTCGAGCGGTTATCCGGCCCCGAAACTGGGGACAAGTGAGGCTCCGTATTTTTCCATCAACTCGCGCAGATGCTTCTCCATCTTCTTCCGTATTTCGAAATGGGCGGGATCGTCGATGAGGTTCTTCATCTCTTTGGGGTCCTTTTCCAGATCGTAGAGCTCGCGGAGATCGAAAATCCCGTGATAGTTCATGTACTTATACCGTTCGGTCCGCACGCCAAAGACCGTCGGCGTCTGCGGGAACGACGCCTCCCAGAAATACTCGTACAACATCGCCTCGCGCCACGCGGGATCCTCTCCCTTCAAGATCGGCAAGAATGAAGCGCCTTGGAAACTCCCGGGAAGATCGGCTCCGGCCGCGTCTAGCAGCGTGGGGCCGATGTCGATATTCAGCGCGATGCGGTCGGTTCTCCGGCCGCTCTCGACCAGCGAGGGGCAGTGCGCGATCAGCGGTACGCGGATGGACTCCTCATACATGCAGCGCTTGTCGATCAAGCCGTGTTCTCCTTGCAGGAATCCGTTGTCGCTCATGAACAGGACCAACGTGTTATCGAGCAGACCTTTTTTCTCCAACGTGGCCATGACTCGGCCGACCGAATCGTCGACCGCACGCATCGTGCGGTTGTAATCCAACATGAACTTATCGAAATAGGTCTTGTCGTGGTACATGTAGTCGACGCCGTGCCAGCTGTGCCGCTGACGTTTCACCCAGAGGGGTTTGCCTTCGTAGTTTTCGGGGGCGTCGGCCATCGACGCGGGGTGTTCGATCTGAACGTCCTGGAAGTCGTTCTCATGCCGCTTGGCGGGATAGAAATCCCCGTGGACCGCCTTGTGCGAGAGGTAGAGAAAGAAGGGATCCTCGTGCTCTTCCTCGAGGAAATCCACGGCGTAATCCGTCAGCAGGTCGGTCATATAGCCTTCACGTTTGAGCTTCTTCCCATTGATGTTGAGCGTCGGATCGTTATAGACCCCTTGGCCACGGAAACTGACCCAATGGTCGAAACCTGGCCGGGGTGCATCGGACGAGCCGCCCATGTGCCATTTCCCAACGAAGGCGGTGTCGTAGCCGTTCTTCTGCAACTCCTGTGGGAATGTGGGGGTATCCGCGGGGAGTAAGGTGGAGTTATTGAGAACGCCGTGTTTATGGGCGTACTGGCCGGAGAGAAAACTGGCCCGGCTGGGCGAACAGAGCGAGGTCGTCACAAACGCATTATTAAACAGTGTCCCGCCCGCGACCAGCCTGTCGAGGTGCGGTGTCTTCAGGAACGGGTGGCCCATGCAACTCATGGAGTCGAATCGCATGTCGTCGATCAAGATGAAGATCATGTTCAACTTGTCCGGCTTCGCGGCCGCGCCGCGCGGCAATGCGCCGTTCACCAGGGGGAGGGAGAGGCCGGCGGCCGTCGTGCCCAAGAACTGTCTGCGTGATATCGAAGGGGTGGTCGTTTCGCTCATGACTGCATCCTCATTTCGTCGCGTCCAAATCCGATGGTTCCTTAGGCGATGGCTACACTTTGGCTACATTTCGCTTCGCCTACATGTTGTTCACGAGTTCCCAGCGTTTCTTGGCGGGCCTCAGGTGCTGCCTTTGTGCACCGAGCGCTTGGGCGACCTGCAGCGCCATCAGCCGGTTGCCGCGGGGGTTCATGTGCACACCGTCGGTGGTCATCAGGTTTTTGTCGTTCAGTTTCAGGCCGTACCAGCGTGAGAACTCTTCATTCAGGTCGCAGAGCAGAATCTTCTTCTGCTTCGCCAGTTTCCGCAGAAACTCGTTATACGGGGCGAGTTTCTCATTCTCCGGGCTGTTGATATCCTCGAAGATGGGGGTGGCCGTCAGCAGCAGGACCTTCGCTCCCGTTTTCAGGCACCGGTCGACGATCTCCGTCATGTTTTTCTTGTAGTCGGGAAGCGGGACACCCTTCTCGCCGTGCCAAACGTCGTTCACCCCACAGGAGACGCTGACCCAGGTGGGGTTGTGTTTCAGCACGTCCTCGTCGAGTCGGGCCAGCATGTCGTTCGACTTGTGCCCACCGATCCCCGCGTTGACCACCTTGGTTTCGAACCCACCCACATCGAGCAGAAGTTTGAACAGGCTCACATAGCCTTCCGGTTCGCCGCCCTGCTGGGTGATGCTGTCGCCGAGGAATACGATTGTATCGCCATCCTTGATCAGGAACTTCTTCGGCGGAGAATCCGCGCCGAGAGCGGTTCCGGCGGCCAGCCACGCGAATCCGGCGAATCCGGCCAGCAGGCCTGTCAGCCATTTCGTACGGTGGCCCGTGTCGAGGTCGCTCTTGGCGAGCAGACGGCCGAAACGCGGACCGTCCCAAGGCTGTCTTACGAGAGTTCTTTTCGAAACGGGTTGTTGAGTAGAACGAAAACTCATGGGTTCCTCCCGCCGGACGGGATCGGGACCTGTGTCCCCAATCTTCCGGCCAGCTCACATTCCAATCACCGAGGCAATCCTTCGAGTGATTTTGGAAAATCGTACGCGAGGCGCTGTACGGTTGAGGCGTACCGCTCTCCGCGTTTTGCATTCGGTTCGACCGTCTCCACAGGAAACGGTATGCCTTCGAGCGCCTCGGCGAACGAGCCGTACAGGCCCGCGCCCACGCCCGCAGCGACCGCGACACCGAGTAGCGTCGGCTCCTGACACTGAGAAACTTCCACGGGCCGCCCCGTGCAATCGGCTTTGAGTTGCGTCCAGAATCGGTTCTTCTGGCCTCCCCCCACCAGACGAAGCCGTTCGGCCCGGCTCCCCGTCGCGCGCTCGATCGCGGCGATCTGCCGGACCAGCTGCGCCACCAGGCCTTCCCATGTGGCGCGCGCCACCTGTGCCCGGTTGCTTGTGGTTCGCAATCCCGCGATTACGCCCGGGGCATCGGTGGCGAAGTAGGGCCCCATCCCGGGGATGAAACTGGGCAAGACCATAATCCCTTCGCTTCCCATGGGAGCCGATTCGGCATCGGCGATCATCTTGCCATAGACGTCGTCCGATTCGGCGATATCGCTATAGAACTGATGCCGGACCCATTCGACGACACCGCCCGCCAGCATCAGACTCTGGCAGATCCACTGCCCTTCCACGGCGTGACACTCATAATCCAAACCGGATTTATACATATCCGAGCTGGGTTCGCAGTGGTCGGTGACCGCAATCGCCATTTCCCAGGTCCCGGTGATGTCG
>CAYTDF010000324.1:0-6086 GCA_964436365.1 uncultured bacterium
ACAACAACGTCGCGGGAACCATCTCGAATTGCCAGCAGAACGGTATCCTCGTGTACGGTGGAGAGAAGAATCGTCTTGGTGCCCCGTCTCCTTTGACGATCTCGAATTGCTCCGGGGACGGAGTGAGACTCGAAAACACGATGGGCACGTCTTCGCAACTCATTTATGCCGATGCATGTTCGACGGGGTTGTACATCGTCGGAGGCGGGGCAAGCGATCTCTCCTCCTTGCACATCAAGAACTGCCCTCAAAACGGCGTATGGCTGCACAACACACGCTTCAACGTCGTCTCCGCAGTCTCCTGTGACAGCAGCGCGACGGGACTACGCCTCGATGGAGTGTGTACTCAGAACAAGATTGAAGGTGCAGACCTGACGCGCAGTACAATCGGAGTGCTGCTCGATGGCGCGGGTGTGTCTGGGAATCGGCTAGAGCGTGTCAATGCAGGTCTGGTGTATGACTACAACGCCGAGTACGGACCGGGTGGATGGACGATTCTAGGCACGACGCAACATGGCATCCACATTCGCGCTGGTGCGAGGGACAATTATCTCTACCAGTGCGAGGTTTACGCGAGTGGTAGCCACGGCGTCTTGATTGAGGGCACGGGCACAGATGACAATGAGTTGGCAGGCTGCGACATCGGTTCCTACTACGAATCCGGCTCCAGTTACGGAAATGAGAGCGAAGAATATGGAAACGGCGGAGATGGTCTGCGTATCCAAAACGGAGCTAAACGCAACTGGATCCGAAGTACCTATTTTGGCTTCAATAAGGGCAATGCAATCACCATTACCGGGTCGGACACAAGAAACAACAAGATCAGTGATTGTGAGATCGGAAATGACGCGAAACCTGACGATGGAACCCCGACCAGTCCGAACGAGGGCTGGGGAATCGTTGTGGAACAGGGCGCGACCGGTGTCGAGATCGACGGATGTGTCCTCGGCGTCAACAAACTCGGCGGCATCCGGATCGCCGACCTAACCGTGCCTCGTCCGTTCGGATTTCCATTGGCTGCGCTCAGCGATGTCTCGATTGGCTTCGACCGGGATGCGGAGCACGTCTTCAGCGAGGGATTCGAGGACGCTGTCGGTGTGGGGTTGCTGATCGAGAACTCGAAGGACATCACCCTCTTCGACATCGATGTCGCCCATCACCAGACCGGCATCCGTATCTCCGGCACGGGTTGCCGGAACATTACCGGTGCTCGTTTCGAAATCTTACATAGTAAAGGGCCGGGATTTGTCGTCGATGGCGCGCAGAATTGCTCGTTCGGACGTCTTGAAGTCTCCCAGGGGCAGGGAGACGCAATCCGAATCGCAAACGCGAAGAAGATTGACATCCCCGGCTCGGCCGGTGACGGCACGGCGCAGGCGTCGGAAGGCAAGGGCATCAGCATCGTCTCCTGCGAAGACGTCACGGTCGAGGAAATGCAGATCGGCCCGCAACTCACCGGGAGCGGTGTGTTTGTGCAGGATTCTCAGAGAACGACTTTCAGCAACTGCCGCGCAATAATGAACGGTTCCAATGGGTTCCATATTTTAGGTTCCCACGACACGGATATCTCTCGCGGGGAATCTACGGACAATACCGGCCATGGCTATCTCTTCGAGAACAGCAACGGCGTGGATCTGTATGGAACGGGGCATACCGATGGCTTGTTTGTCTATGGGAATATGGGCAACGAGGTGAAGATCGTTGACAGTCAGAACGTCCGCATCGGTGTGGAGGGAAAAGGCGGCTACTTCGGTGTCGACGATCTCGCCGGTGTCTCGATTCAGGGAGCTCTGACCGAGGACGTTTCTATCGGCTGGTGCGGAATCAGTGGGGGCCACGCTGGAGTTCCGGCTGTCGAGGTTCTCGGTGGCCGTGGAATCGTGATCGGTGACAGCGTAGGCAATGGCGGAAACAATCTGACCTTCAACGAAGGCATGGGTGTCTTGGCCAAGGGCAGTGCAACACGTGTGACCATTGCGGGCAACCAGATCGGTGAGTATCCGGGCGAGGAGAGCGCCGGACATCACAACGGTGGGCAGTATGGGATTGTGCTCGCCGGTGGGGTACAGAAAGCGCGCATCCTCAAGAACAGGATCAACTCGAACAAGTCGCACGGAATACTCATTCATGACGGTGCGAGTTGGAATCTCGTGCGCCGCAACACGATCACGCGCAACGGCGGCGATGGCGTTCATGTCGATGGTGCGGACGCTGTCGGCAATCGTCTCACCGAAAACTCGATCACGCGTAACGAAGGGATCGGTATTGGTGGCACGGGCGCAATCGTCCGTCCGGTGGTCACCCATGCCGACCCGTGGGGCGGAACGATTGGTGGAACCGTGGAGGCTGTGGCCGGGAGCATTGTCGAGGCCTATGCCGATGAGGGGAACCAAGGTCGCCGTTTCATTGGAGCGACGCGTGTCTTGAATGACAGCTTCTACATTCGCGGGACGGTTCCGCTCGGTCTCGAACTGCACGCGCTGGTCATCGATCCCGAGGGGAACACATCCGGGTTCGGCGAAGCGCAGCTGGCGGATGACGGTTCACGAAACAACGTCGTTGTGTATGACTCGGAAGTCGATGGGAATGCGGAAATCTTCTTGCTGGATCCCAAGAAGCAGACGCCCACTCGGTTGACGGAGGATGCTGCGTCCGATACCGATCCGCAAATATCCGCTGGCGGTGGGCATCTCCTCTTCGTTTCGGATCGTGCGGGTAGCGCGGATATATGGATGATGGACGCCGACGGTTCCAAACCCATGGCTGTCGTGAGCGATCCGGCGGACGATTACGAACCCGACTGGAGTTTGACCGGTTCGCGATGCGTCTTTGTTTCCGAACGAGATGGAAACCCCGAACTCTACTCGACGACTGTCGATCCGAGCGCGGGAAGAGGCGAGATCGTCTACTTCACGGGCGAGCCTACTTGGGGAGTTTCTGCCAATGTGGGCGATGGATACGGCGTCCATTTCTCGGCTGTCCCGGGGACTCTCGATACGATCTCATTCTATCTCTATGGAAACAACATGGCCGATTTCACCTGGCAGGTTCTCGGATGGGACCTCGATAAACCGAGTGATCTCATCTTGGCGGAAGGTATCGGCCAGCCTACCGAGCAGGGATGGTACACCATCGATGTCGGCGGCGTTCCAATGCCTTCTGACTTCGCTGTCTGCATCTTCCTGAACGAGTCTTACAAGCCACAGCTTGGTATTACCTATCTGGGCGATCTCGGGCGGAGTCTGCAGTTCAACGGCGGAAGCGACACCTGGAGTGGGGCGTACAACGTCTTCTTTATCAAGGCCAATGTCACTCCGCTACCGGCCGAACGTCTGACGGAAGACGCCGCCGCTGACCGCCATCCTGCACTTTCACCGGATGGAAGCCGGATTGCTTTCGCCTCCGATCGCGACGGCGCAATGGATGTCTGGGTAATGGAGAGTGACGGCTCGAATCCCCAAAAGCTGACCGATGGTTTGGGAAACAACACCCAGCCCGCATGGTCGACCGACAGTCAGCGCGTCGCTTTCGTTTCCGACCGCGATGGCAACGCAGATATTTACATCGTCGATGCCGATGGGAGCAACCTGATGCGTCTGACGCAGTCCGAGGCGATGGACACCGAACCTGTCTGGGATCGCCGGGGAGAGAGTATCCTGTTCAACTCCGACCGCTTCGGTGGAATGGAGATTTACACGCAGAATGTCGGCGCGGGCTCGGCACGGCGTTTGACCTTCTCCGGAGGCGACTCCTCCAATCCAGACGCCGGACCTACGAAATTGCCCGAACCCGCATCCAAAGCGAAACTCGCGAAAACGAATCCCACCGATCGGGAGAAGCGGTCGGTGATGGCCGGAACCGGCGTTTTTTCAATCGGATCGGCTGAAGGCGATCCCGGGACGCTTATCTCCGTCTTGGTGAATCTCAGTGAAGCCGTGGACCTCGGCAACATCGCTCTGGACATCGCCTTCGATCGTCTGGCGTTGACATTGACCGGGATCGAGCCGCTCGATGTGAGCCAGTCCGGCTTGTATGCACAGAATCCACCGGCGGCACCGTCGATGTTGGAGAACCTGCGCTTCAATTGGGTGCAAGCGGCGGGCTTCTCCGGGGATGGTGAGATAATCCGCCTGGCGTTCCAGATCGACGAGAATGCCGAACCGGGCCAGTATCCGGTGACCATCGAGACACTGGGTGCGTATTCCGTCGACCGTGTGGACGCGGAATCCGCGAGGAATGCCGGTGTTGTCACCGTCCTTGGCGAAACCGGCGTCGGTGACTGGATGTTGCACGACTAGAAGACAGGCCACGGATTGTATCTTCAGGAAATGTCCCGCGTCCGCGTGCGAACGGCCCGCGTGGACCGGGCATTGTAGGCGCGGTTGACCGGCGACGCTTGGTGAATGCTATAGTGTCGCTGTGCGTCTTCCGTGTGGGAAAAACTTCGCTTGAGGTTCTGATATGAAATACTTCTGCATGCCTATCTTCGCTACGCTTCTTGTCCAGACCGTCTCGGCCGCAACGCCTGTCTTGGACATTGGCTCCAGGCTCGAGCTCTTTGTCGACCGTGAGCTTGTTGAACGCTTCGACGGTACGGCATTGAAACTACATTCACCTCAATCCGGCGGGACGGCGATCACGCTCGATAACCCTTGAGAGGGGATCGTCTCCGGATACTTCACGGTGATTCACGACGCGAAGTTGGGCAAGTACAGAATGTACTATCGGGGACGGCCCACGATCTCCAGGCAAGATGGCGCGAAGGACGCGCGCGAGGTCACGTGCTACGCCGAGAGTCTCGACGGCATCGAATGGGTAAAACCGAACCTCGGGCTTTACGACATCGCCGGGACGCGCGAGAACAACGTTATCTTATCCGATGTCGGACCCGAGACCCACAACTTCTGTCCCTTTCTCGACACCCGCCCCGGTGTCTCGCCAAAACAGCGTTACAAGGCCGCCGGGGGAGTGAGCACGACCGGACTGCTGGCGTATGTCTCGGAGGATGGCATCCATTGGAGCAAACTTCGTGACGAACCGATTATAAACAAGGGCGCTCTCGATTCGCAGAATGTGATCTTCTGGTCCCAAAGCGAAGAGTGCTACATCTGTTATTTCAGGACGTGGAGAAACGATGTGCGTTGGATATCGCGGACCACATCCAAGGATTTTCTGCACTGGACCGAGCCTGTCGACATGAGTTTTGGCGACGCGCCGAACGAGCATCTGTACATCAATCAGACACATCCCTATTTCCGCGCACCGCACATCTACATAGGCACCGCTGCGCGCTTCATGCCGGGCCGGCGGGCACTCACCGACGCCCAGGTGGCGGAGATCGATCTCGAGAATCCCAGGAATTACGCGAAATTGAGAGAAGGGTGTTCCGATGGCGTATTGCTTACCAGCCGAGGGGGCAACCGCTACACGCGCACATTCTTGGAAGCCTTCATCCGGCCGACATTGGAGTTCCGCAACTGGGTGGCTCGGGCCAACTACCCTGCGCTGGGTATTGTGTCGACCGGCGAGAATGAAATCTCTCTCTACGTGCAGCGGCATTACGGGCAGCCGTCGGCTCATTTGGAGCGCATGGCGCTCCGTACTGACGGTTTCATCTCCGTTCATGGTCCGTATGCCGGAGGCGAAATGCTGACCAAACCGCTCCGCTTCGTGGGTAGGGAACTGGTTATTAACTACGCAACAGCTGCGGCAGGGAGCGTGTTTGTGGAGATACAGGATGGATCGGGCGCTCCGATCTCCGGGTTTACGCGTGAGGATGCAGACGAGTTGATTGGCGATCAGATCGACCGGGTTGTCACGTGGAAGGCGGACGGTGATGTGAGCCGCTTGGCGGGGAAACCGATTCGCTTACGCTTCTCGATGAAGGACGCCGATCTCTATTCCATCCAGTTCCGCCAGTGACCGGACACGCAAATCCCGAAACACTCCGGCACCTACGCTCCACGGCCTGTCACGACAAAAACACCCACCGCACCCCACGCGTAGGGTTGTTCGAGCACGGAATAGATATCCTTGAGTGCCTCTTCGGCGAATTCCTGATGTTCCGCCCCGATCTGTTCTTTCTT
>CAYTDF010000325.1:0-6077 GCA_964436365.1 uncultured bacterium
TCAACCAGAGGTTGGGAGCCGCTTCAAATTCAACTAACTATGGCACATACTCCGTTTTTTGCCCATTTGTGACCAGGTTTGCTCCCGGCAACCAATCAATCGATTCGGCAACCTGAAAATCCCGAAAAGCAACCGAATGGCAACGAAAAGCAACGCTCGGGGGCCGCTGTTGCATCGCAATTTGGGGCCCCGGCGTACATGATTGACCCGCGTCGAGCGGAGGAGTATCGTACGTCTTAAGATAGGAACATCACGTCGTTGACCTGAGAATAGCATGCGCTCCAGAGCTTTCACGTTGATCGAACTCCTGATCGTGGTCGCCATTATCGGCATCTTGGCCGCGATCGCGATCCCGAATTTTCAGAATGCGAGGATACGCGCCACGATCTCGCGCGTTCAGGCCGACCTGCGATCGATACGCACCGCTATGGGTGTATACATCGTGGACAATAACAATCCAATCCCCGACTCCAGTTTTTGGTCGACCGTGGGCTACAGGCAACCGCTTGGCTATGTCGTATACTCACCGCTCACGACGCCGACAGTCTACATTGCGGCGAGCGCTTTCATCGATCCCTTCATTCCTGTCGAGAATCCGACGAACTCGGGAGCCGGGCAGTTCACGCTCGAGGAAGGTCTCTTTCATTATCGTAACGTGAAAGTACTGCGGCCGCAGTGGAGAAGCGACATTCCTCCCGGGCCTACGTATTTGGTGCGAAGTGCGGGGCCGGACCGATGGTATCATGGCAATCCGTTTCGCTTCCTGCGAGCGATGGTGTATAATGCCTCGAACGGTTTGGTGAGTGCTGGGGACATTATTGCGAGCGATTCCGGAATCCTTGGCGAGGGTTTTCCCGGTGTAGACGGGAATCCGTAACCGTGGAAAACAGAGGCTGTATTCGTATCGAATATGGGGAATTCCCTTGGGAACGGGTCGGTGAGTGGCGAACTTCGCTCCCCGGTTCCCGTTCGTGCTGCGGACAGAAAGGTCGAGAATGACGTTTGCCTGCAAGACTTCAATGATTGCGTTGATGCTGGTGGGGGTTGCGGATGCACGTACCTCCGACGGTCTTCTCATCGTTCCAAGTCTCCCTGGAACGCCCCCAACCGTTCTCGTTGAGAGTTACCGGATAGAACCTAATACGCAATACGCGCTTCAATGGGAGATGAAGATCGAGGGCGAAAAACGATGGCGATTCCGAGCGGATTTTTCCGGGATCAAGTTAGCCTTTGCCGACAGTGAAGGCAAACTCATTCAATCGACAAGCCATCATACGAGCTGTTGGCAAACTGTAGGATGGCGACCGGCATGGATACAGTTTCGCACGCCCTTGAACGCGGCCAGCCTGTCGGTCTCTTGCGAAATCCGATCGCCGGATGCGTTGCCCGGTCGATTCCATATCCGCGACCTCGATCTCCAAAATCTCGACGCGCCTCTTGAGCCCGCCGCCGGTTCTGGCGTGCTCTCCATAAAGATTTTGGATGAGATGGGCATCTGCACACCGGCGCGGATTTATGTTCGGGATACCGCCGGTGAGGCCTATACTCCGCCGTTTGCGTTCGCGGTCGAACTCGGCGGTCGATGCTTCTATCTCCAAGATCCGGTTGAAGGCCGTCTGGAAGTTCCCGCCGGGGAGTATGACATTACGGTCATGAAGGGCTTTGAATACGGGGTTGAACGGGTGCATGTGACTGTGGCCTCGGGTGAACTTTGTCGTGCCGACATTCCGCTGAAGCGACGGCTCACCCCAGGGCAATCCGGTTGGGTTTCCGGTGACCACCACACCCATCTCTTCCGTCACGGCGGTTCGCTTTATCCGATGATGAACGTTGGCGATGTGTACAGGATTGCCAAAGCGGAAGGTCTCTCTTTTCTTCCGTTCATGGGGGCGGATCGGGTGCCTCCCTCGGGCGGCATGCGCGAAGAGCCGGGTTTCATTGCGATGATGACCAATGAGTTGACTCGCGACCTGTGGGGGCATATCTGTCCGATTGGTGTCAAGCGGTGGCCTAAGATCGCGCGTTACGGCAAGGCTTGGCCGATGGATTACGATTGGGCGGCCATGGCCATGAAGGTGGAGGGGGCGGTCGCACACGCGCACCCCTATGGCCCGCTGCGCCGTGGGAAAGAGATGGAGAGCATTGCCAATCCGGATTCCGGGTTGATCGCACGGGAGCTTCCGATCGATCTCGCGTTGGGGCAGCCCTGCACTGTGGATATGCTCGCAAAGGAGGACGCTGACGGTGATTTCGAACTCAAGATGCGCGATTTTATGCGCCTATTGAATCTTGGGTTTCGCGTGGGCGTTTCGGGTTCGACCGATTTTCATCTCGACCAGGGACGTCAGCCCATCGGCGGAATTCGTACCTATGTGCGGGTAAATGAGTTGACCTGGCCGAATGTGGCGAAAGCCTACAACTAAGGCCATACATTCGCTTCCAACAGTCCGATCGTATTGCTAACCGTGAGGGGGCGAGGTCCGGGGGAGACTCTTTCGCTTTCCCGGGAAGGCGTTGTCGAATGTAAAGTCGACGCTCGCAGTCTTTGGGGGCTCGATTGTGTGGAGTTGTGGCTCAACGGCGCTTTGGCCGCGACACTGCCCGCGCGTGACGGCACCGTCGAAGAGACGGCTCGAGTACGTATTCCGCACAGCGGCTGGGTGCTGGCCATCGCGCGTGGGAAACCGGTCGAGACCGTGATGATGGAGCCAGAAGGAAAGCCGATGGTGGACGGTCAATATGCCATCACCAGCCCCATTTATATCGAGGTCGACGATCGTCCCGCACCTGTCGACTGTGAGGCCGCAGAGTACTATGTGAGTTGGGGCGATGCTGTTCAAGCGGCTTTCGACATTGAGTGTGAGCGTATGGCCGATGCCGGTGCAACGCTTCCGAGTGGAGAGCGCGATACGATTGTGAAGAGACTCCGTCGCGCTCGGGAAGTGTTCGAGCGCAAAGCCAAGGGTGAGTAAGCGGAGCGGTCCGCTAAGGAGAAAAGCGAAAACGATGATTGCCTATGTGTGCCCCCATTGTTCCAAACCCCTGGAGATACCCGACTCGTGCGTGGGGACGAATATCGAGTGTAGTGCCTGTGGGCAGCGGATCGACATCCCGGCGCAAGAGGCCAAGAAACCGGAGAAAGCCGACACGAATGAGAAAGAGAGGAGACCGGGCCGTCTACGGCGTGTCCTGAAGTGGGGATGTGTGGTTGTTACGGGCGTGATTTTTCTCGGATCCTTTGTTCTCGCTGTGTCTTACCGGAGTGCTCTCTACAATCGTTTTATTGGCTTCCCACGAGAAGCGAGGGCGTGGCAAGCCTTGCGCGATACGCGCGTGGATACCTCTTTGGACGATGGATGGAACGAGTACCGTGGCGTGAGTCACAGTCATTCCGAGTTGTCTCACGATTGTATGGTCTCCTTCGAGGAAATCCTGCGGGTTATGAAAGAGACTGAGCGCGATTTTATCCTGATGTCCGATCATTGCGACGAGGGCAAGGCCGACTATTCACGCCAGTGGAAGGGTGTGAAAGACGGAGTGCTTTTCGTGCGTGGGTATGAGATGAGCTATGGATTCATGCCATGGGGGTTGCCGGACGATACGGTGTTAGAGAAGAGCGAGAATCCCGATGTGCTAGCGCAACAGATTGAAGATCGGGGCGGGCTGCTGTTCTTCGCTCACACCGAGGCCGACCGTCGGTGGGACTTGCCCCAGCTCGATGGCATGGAAATCTACAACATCCACACGGACTCCGCGGACGAGGGGAACGTGCTCAAGAAGCTACTCCCCGATGTGATATTGAGTATCCGTGCGTACCCCGACCACGTTTTTAGGCTATTTTTCGACCGCCAAACTTCGATACTCGAACGCTGGGACGAGCTGAATCTGTCTCGAAAAATCGTGGGCATCGGCGGGAACGATTGCCACCAAAACAACGGTTTTACCGGTACCTACACGGAGCGGGGTACGCTCCTTCTCAAAGACACGAGTCCCGACACGATTGGCGAGATTGAGCTGAATGCACTGAAGCGCTTCGCCCTGCAGTTGTTCTTTGGCCCCCTCGAACCCGGTCGTGAACTTTTCCGTTTTCAGTTGGATCCATACGAGCGTATGACGCGGTACGTGGCCACCCATATTCTTGCGGAAGAACTCACCGAAGAGGCGCTACTGGGGAGTCTGAAGCAAGGACGCGTCTTCGTCGGCTTCGATATGATCGCGGATTGCAGGGGCTTTGTCTATTTTGCCGACCATGGGAACGATCGTGCCGTGATGGGCGAGGAACTCCCGTTCGGAGTGGGGGTACGTCTACGAGCGGCATCTCCCCAATCGTGCCGGTTCACCGTGGTGCGGAATGGTGAAACCGTGTACCGGGAAGAGGGGACGGAACTTGAGTGGACGCCGGAGAGTCCGGGGAAGTATCGCCTAGAGGCTGAACTAGAGATTCTCGGCGAATGGGTTCCCTGGATCTATACCAATCCGCTGGAACTGACGCCCGGTGCATGAGCGAGGGGCCTTCCTCTGAATGCAATGCTGTGCGTGGTAGATGGACGGTCGTCCTATCGAACTCATTTGCGGTCTCTGTTTGCATGCTAGAATGGCTGGCACGATTGGACAACATTTCAGTAAGGAGCGGTTTGCGATGAATCGGCGTAAATTTCTGAAGGAGACTGGATTGGGAGCGGCGGCGCTGAGCGCGATGGGGCTGCCTGTGAGTATCGCGGGGCGGGCGGACGCCGCGAGCGGTGCTCGACCCAATATCGTCCTGATCATGGCCGACGATCTTGGTTATGGCCATCTCGGCTGCTATGGACAGAAGATTATCCAAACGCCGAATATCGACCGCTTGGCGCGCGACGGTATGAAGTTCACACAGGCCTACGCGGGTTGTACAGTGTGCGCACCTTCGCGGAGTGTGCTGATGACAGGGTATCACACCGGCCATACTCCGGTTCGTGGCAACACGGGCGGGATCGCCCTGCGCGACCGCGATCTCACCTTCGCCGAGATCCTCCAGACCGCGGGCTACAAGACCGGCTTGTTCGGCAAGTGGGGGCTGGGTGACGCCAATACCGAAGGTGTGCCGAATCGGCAAGGATTCGACGAGTTCTTTGGCTATCTCCACCAAAAGCACGCTCACTTCTATTACACCGATTACCTGTGGCACAACGAGACGAAGTATCTCTTGCCGGGAAATAAGGACGGTCAGAAGAAGCAATACACGCACGATGTGGTTATGGACAAGGCGCTGGACTTTATGGATCGAAGCCAGGATGAGCCGTTCTTCTGCTTTCTCTCTTTCACCATTCCGCACCATGAGTGGGCCGTTCCCGATGAGACCCTGAAACTCTACGCGGGCAAGTTCGACGAACGGCCGCATGAGGTTCGTTGGCGGCAGGGGTACGCTCAGCCCGCAGAACCCAAGGCAACTATGGCGGCGATGATCACACACATGGACAAAGGTGTGGGGCAGGTCGTGGAACGGTTGGAGCGGTTAGGCCTCCGCGAGAATACAGTTGTGATCTTCGTCTCCGATAACGGTGCGGGCGATTACGATCTGGCTTGTCCCGAGTTTTTCAATGCCAACGATCCTTTGCGTGGATACAAGGGCGATCTCTACGAGGGTGGAATTCGCGTACCCGCCATCGCATCCTGGCCTGGCCGCATAGAGGCCGGATCGGTTAGCGACCATGCTTGGTATTTTGGCGATTTCATGCCCACCTTCGCGGAGTTGGCGGGGAAGCCCAACGCAACGCCGAAGGATTGCGACGGGCTGTCGTTTGTGCCCGCTCTGCTCGGAGATGAAAAGGCCGGTCGGAAGCAGGCGCAACATGAGTTCCTCTATTGGGAGATGGGTTCGACCGAGCTGACCCGTGCGGGCCGTATGGGCCGTTGGAAGGCGGTCTGGCCGAGTGGAGACGCACCTGTCGAACTCTACGATCTGGACCGGGATATCGGCGAACGGAATGATGTGGCCGCCAAACACCCCGAGACCGTGGCCAAAATGATGGGCCATCTAGAGCGCAATCACGCCGCCCCGCCTCCACAGATCGAACCCGGTAAGAACGACAGCCGTTACT
>CAYTDF010000326.1:0-557 GCA_964436365.1 uncultured bacterium
TCAAGGAAAGCGAACACGACCATTTCGGAACGGGTCATTCGAGTACCTCGATCGGTATCGCTCTGGGGATGGCGGCTGCGCGGGATCTGAAGGGTGAAGACCATAGCTGCATCGCGGTGATCGGTGACGGCGGAATGACCGGCGGCGTCGCGTTCGAGGGTCTTAACCACGCAGGGCATCTGGGCAAGGACCTTCTGGTGGTGCTGAACGACAACGCCATGTCGATCTCACCGAACTTGGGTGGCCTGCATCGCCATCTCAACCGGATTATGAGCGGCCAGTTTTATAACTATGTCCGTAAGGAAACAGTGAATGCCGTAGGCAAGGTCCCAGGACTCGGGGAGACAATCGAGAAGGGACTTCTGAAACTGGAGGAACTCGGCAAGGGCTTGTTAACGCCGGGGATCCTCTTCGAGGAGTTCGGATTCCGCTATTTCGGCCCCTTGGACGGGCACGATCTGGACCTGCTGCTGGACACGCTCGACAACATCAAGCAACTCACCGGCCCCATTCTGATGCACGTGATCACCGAGAAGGGCCGAGGCTATAAGCCCGCC
>CAYTDF010000326.1:567-6057 GCA_964436365.1 uncultured bacterium
ATCCGACATCGTTCCACGGCGCGAAACCGTTCGACATCGAGACCGGTGATTTCACCAAAGGTAGGTCCGGCCCCCCTCCCTTCACAAACGTATTCGCGAAGACCGCGTGCGCCCTGGCGGAGAAAGACGAGAGCGTCGTGGCGATCACGGCGGCCATGGCGGTGGGCACAGGTCTAACGGATTTCGCGGAGAAATTCCCCGAACGCTTCTTCGATGTGGCGATTGCCGAGCAACACGCCGTCGAACTGGCCTCGGGACTGGCTATCCAAGGCCGGAAACCGATCGTCGCCATCTATTCGACGTTCTTAAAACGTGCCTTCGATCAGATCTATCACGATGTCTGTATCCATAACCTTCCGGTCCTGTTCGCGTTGGACCGAGGGGGCGTGGTCGGCGCGGATGGGGCGACACACCAGGGATTGTTCGACCTGGCGTACATGCACCTGTTTCCCAACATGGTTTCCGCCGCAGCCGCGGACGGTGAGGATCTGGTGCGTTTGCTTTGGACCGGTCTCGCGCACAACGGTCCTTTCGCCGTTCGCTATCCCCGCGCAAGCTGCCTGAAACTACCGGAATCCTACGTCGGTGAACCCTACCGGATCGGGGAATCGACTGTCGTGCGAGAAGGCGAGAGCGTGGCCATTTTGGCGGTGGGGACCATGGTGGAGCAGGCGCAAAAGACCGCTGAGGAACTAAGCCGCTGTGGGATTCAGCCGTCGATTGTGAACATGCGCTTCATCAAACCGTTGGATATGGAACGTCTGCAAGAGGTCGTCGAAGGGCACACGCACCTGGTGACAATGGAAGACGGTACCGTCGAGGGCGGATTCGGCGGCGTGGTCGCGCAGCACCTCAATAGCCTGCCCCATGGAGGCCGTCCGCTGTTGATCTTGGGATTGCCCGATCAGATTATCGAGCACGGTTCCCGCGAACAGATCTTCGAGAAGTACGGTCTCGCTCCCAAACAGCTGGCCGAACGCATCGAACGTTTCGTGACCGACAAAGTGCTGGTGTGAAGAGTTAAGCCTTGTGATCTCCGGCGACGCCGGAAGCCTTCTTACGGCCAATAAGATAATCGAAAACGGCCTCGAGATTATCGTCGGACGAGACCAACTCGTCGACCGGAATCGATTTTTCAAGCAATCCTTCAAGAAGTTTGGGGAAGAAGCGGTCGGGATGGCTGGCTTCACAAAGCAACTCGGACTCGCGCGTTCCTCTACGGACACTGACAACTTCATCAAGAGTTAGCAGGTAGCGCGACAACCGGTCACGCTCGGGCGTCTGGAAGCGGATTTCGTGAGGGTGAGAGGCGATCAACTCTCGAATCTCGTGGACATCACCCCAGGCGATGAGTTTGCCGTGATCCATCAGACAGACGTGCTGCGTCATGGCCTCGATCTCGTGCAGAATATGACTGGAGACCAGTATCGTTCGGCCTTCCTGGCCGAGCCGCCGCACGTTCTTGATTGTATTCATACGGCCAACTGGGTCCATTCCCTGTAGAGGTTCGTCGAGAAGGATCACACTCGGATCGTCCATCAAGGCTTGCGCGAGTTTTAGACGCTGCCGCATCCCTTTGCTGTATCCCCCCACACGCTGTTCGGCGGCCTCTTTGAGGCCAAACGTATCGAGCATTTCGAGCGCGCGTTCGCGTGCGTCGCGCGTTGTACGCTGATGCAACCGTCCCATAAAGGTCAAGAAGGCCAGGCCGGTCAGATCGTCATAGAAGGAGTCTTGATCGGGGCAGACGCCGATGTGGTGGAAGACACGATGGTCGGCCCAGATCGGCTGCCCATCCAAGAGCACGCTTCCCCGGCTGGGTTTGATGCGCCCGGCCAGAAGGTTGAGCAGCGTGCTCTTCCCCGCCCCGTTGGGTCCCAACAGCCCTGTGACACCGGGCTTAAACGCAACGGTCAGATCGTGGACGCCGACGACTTCGCCGTACCATTTCGAGAGATGGTCGAGCACCAGGCGCTCTGTCATTTCACCACCTCCAGCGCCCGTACACGCAGTTTCAGAACGAACAGACAGAGCAGACAGAGCCCGATCAAGGAAGCGGCGGCGGCCGTCACACCGATGTCGGCCGGAAGCTCCTGTTTGAACAATCCCGCCGCCAGGGTTTGCCAGACAGACTGGATCGAGAGCCATCCCCAGTGCCCGATCTTGACGGGTTTATTGTGAACGGAGTCGTAATAGATCAGGACGCTGTCTAAGAGGAGGTAAGCGATGTGCGAGAGGTAGAAGAAACCGATGGCGGTCACCGCCGAAAGACGTACGCTCTTATGTAGAGAAGAGAGCGCCAAGACAATCAGCGTGATCGAAATCACGAAGATGATCCCGTAGGCGAGGATCGCGGCCAACATCCAAGCGTTCCGCCACAGCATCGACCACTCTTCACGGAGCACGGCGTTCAGGATGTAAAACAAGACGCCAGGTACAACCGTTACGCTGGCCACGTAAAACGCAATACAAGCGCCCTTGCCCATGATGTAGTCCCAGGGCGAAAGCGCGCGGGAGAGGTAGAGCGAGAGAACTTGATTCTTCATATCGAGTGCGATGAGACCGCACCCGACCGAGATGGCGAGAAAGACCGCTAACGGAAAGCCGGTCGATTGCCAACCTAGAGCGAATTCGAAATAGTGATTGGGCTGGATTGTGAGGAACTCCGTGCCGATCAGCTCCATCACGTCGACGTTGGCCAAGGCCTCGTTGGAAGAGACAACGTGCGCCATATAGAAAACGAAGACCCAAAACGAAGCTAGCAGCCAACAGAGCCAACACAACATATACGTTCCCTTCCGTTTCCAGGCACGCTGGATTTCGTGTCTGGCAATGACCGTCCAACGCAACGGCTGCGGGGAGCGTTGACCGGTCCAGGGTTGTAGTTTCGGGTCGGCAATCGGCAATGCAAACTCCTTCGAGGCTCAAGTGCCCGGTTCGTGGTCGCTATGCCCGTTCCGGGTGAGGGCGGCGTTGAAGATATCTTCCAGGGAGAGTTCACAGCGCGTGAAGTTTCGTATCTGGACCCCGGTGTCGTGCGCCGTACTGAGAATCGCATCGGTACCGTTGCAATCGTCACGCACGGTGATGCGCCCCTTCCAGGAACTGGTTGCAGTTCCCTCGTGTACAACCTCGATCCGATAACCGCGCGCTTGCAGAGAGTTGCAGAAAGCTGCGGCATCGCCCTTCACGTGCACATCATAGACCTCTCGATGGAATGTCTTCAGATCTTCGAGCGCTCCCGACTCCACAATCCGTCCCTGGTGAAGAACAACCACATGCTCGCAAACGAACTCGACATCGGGAAGGATGTGTGAAGATAACAGAACACTCTTATCGTACTCGCGGGAAAGATCGCGAATGAGTTCGAGAAGGTCACGCCGTCCATCCGGATCGAGCCCGTTGGTGGGCTCGTCAAAAAAAAGAACATCGGGGTCGTGCACGACGGCCTGAGCCAATTTCAGCCGCTGTTTCATGCCGGTGGAGTAGGTCTCGACCTTGCGATACCGGACCTCGCCCAATCCGGCGTGCCACAAAACCTCGTGTGCGCGCTGCAGAGCGTCCTCTTCGGGAAGCCCGGCGAGCCGCCCCATGTAGGCGACGTGGGCGACGGCGCTCGTTCCCGGGATCAAGCAGTCGTGCTCGGGCATGTAGCCGATCCGCTCGCGGTGGATCGGGTTGCCATCGGTCACCGGCGATCCCATCAATCGGGCTTCACCCCGCTTGGGCGCGACAAATCCCAAAAGCGTCCGTACGAGCGTACTCTTTCCAGCGCCGTTCGGTCCCAACAGACCGACCGCTCCGGTGGGAACCTCCACAGTCAGATCGTGCAGTACGTGTCGGCGTCCAAGGTGGACATTCAGTTGGTTCAGCGAAAGAAAAGACATGAATAGGATTCTAGACCATCCCCAAGGATTTCAGCGCGAATTATCTCACAAACGCTCCAGCCGGTCCCGTTCGAGAGAGCGCTTCCCAAGGTTGAAGCACATCTCTTCCTAGCGCGCGACCCTGTCACCGGGGTACGATGCCCGGGAGCCGATGCGCTCTCCAGAAGATACGTAACGAGGGCCCGCAACATTCAACCTCTCACGTGGCTTTAGAGCGAGATCCTAGACCTACGGTACCCGGAGCGGCATCCGGGCCGTTGTATTGGACGCCATGAGCAGAAAACCTAGTGTCAACAAGACCGGCAGGCAAACGCGTGCCGCCATCCTCGCAGCGATCGTCATCCAGGCCACCCTTGCCCATACGGTGTGGGCGGCGGAAGAGAAGGAAGATATCCAAGGTTCGCCGTCGGTCATCCTTACCATCCGCAACGCCGGGGGCGACTTCGTCCAGCCACAAGAGATGGGCGAACTCTACCTGCTCGACCAAGACTGGAATCCTATTCCCAAGCCGGAGTGGGACCGAGCGCTCGGCGTTGTCCGCTTCAAGCCCAATATCGAAGCCACAGCGGTCATTATCTCGTACAGACTGGCGGTTCCAGGTTTCGGGGATTTCGTGCTCTACGCGGACAACGGGGGCGCAGGCTACGAACTCCAGCGGAAGAAACCCCTCGAACTGAATTTGCTGCGCGAACTGGCTCGGAGCCGGTTGCTGGCTGTGGAGCAGGCCGCCAGCCCCTATCTGGACGATCAGCAGAAGGTCCTTTCCACGGCGACTCAGGTCCGTTTGGGACAGGCTCGCACAACCTGGGAGCAGGCCCATTCCGTGGAAGGCTATCGGCGTCAAGAGAAGTACACCGAGGTGATTCGAGACGCAGGCCTGGCATCGGAATCGGTGGCATTGGAAGGTGCACGTTACAGGATTTCGCAGTATCCGGGGCCGCGGAGAGGTTTCCGTTTTGGGGTGGGGGCGCTTCACCATGGGTTGGATACGCCGAAAAGGAACTCCAGCGTCGAGCGTATCGCGACGGATTTGACAGTCTCGTTCGCTGGGTGGTCGGGCTCGGATCCGGTTGAACTGACCGAGTTTAGCCCCGTGGATGGCGTCCTGGGCTGGGCCTTCATCGCCGGTCTTCGGGCCAAAGGGCGGCCTTTGCTGTGGATGAGCCCCGAGAACTTCCCGCCAAAGGACTTCGGGACTCCGTCTGTCGGCGAGATGCAGCTGTTCGCCACACATCGGATACGGAATATCGTCGGCGCGTATCGCACGTCGATCCGCACGTGGCATGCAATTGACGAGGCGCACGATGTCTCCAACGCGTTTGGCTACACGCAGCACGAACTGATCGGGATCACCAAGTCCTGCGCCGAGGCCGTGCGCAAGGCCGATCCGAAAGCGCTGTGCGTCATCAACTGCAGCCAGCCGCGCGGCGAGTACAGAGGCCGGGACGAATCGCACAACTCCCCGGCCATGACCCCGTACCAGTATCTGGAACGGTGCAAACAGGCCAAGATTCCTTTCGATGCGGCCGGGCTGAGCATGCCCTACGCGGACATGGATTTGTTCGAGACACAACGCCTCCTCGATCGCTTCGCCCGGCTCAAG
>CAYTDF010000327.1:0-6054 GCA_964436365.1 uncultured bacterium
AAGTGCCGCACTTTTGGGCCGCCACCCGCTGCACTTTTACCCCGCCGTACACAGAAGCATCCTGGAATCTACGACTCCAATCTGGCCGCGTGCCGTTCCGAGTTGGGGCGGCTCTATAGCAAGCTGGACCAACCGGAAAAGGCGCTGGACGCCTGGCAGCGGGCTGTCCCCATCTATGCGAAGTTGGCCGAGGAGCAGCCGGACACGTACACCCAAGATTTTGGGACGGTTCTCCGCCGCTTGGGGAAGAACGCACTGGCACTCGGGCAACCGGGAAAGGCGGCGGATGCGCTGGAGCGGGCCCGGGACGTCTATCTGCCGCTGGCAAGAGACAACCCCGTGGATCACGCCCCGGTCGCAGCCCAGACTCTCAACGATCTTGGGTATGCTTACAACATTCTCGGGAGGCGGGATGAGGCCCTAAAAGCATCGCTGTCGTCGTCGCAACTCTACGAACATTTGGCGAAGATCGATCCCCGCACTTTCGAACCACGGTGGGCGGCGAGCCTGGCCAGTCTCGGCGGTTGCTACATGAAGACGGGCCAGCGGGAAGAAGGAACAGCCACGCTGGAACGGGCTGTAGAGATTAGCGAGCGGCTCGCGAAGCTCAATCCCGAGGAGCATGAGCCGACTTTGGCGGCGGGTCTCGACAATCTGGGCAACTCCTACAGCGCGCTTGGCCGGTATGAAGACGCGTCACGAATGACGGTCCGCGCGGTGGATATCTTCGGCCGTCTGGCCAAGGACGAACCGGGACGTTTCGAGCCGGACTTAGCCATGGCTCTGAACAGTCTCAGTGTACAGCGTCAGAACCTCAACCAGTTTCAGGAGGCCATCGAGGCATCGAGGCGGGGCGTAGCCATCTATGAGAAGTTGGCAGATACCCAACCTGGGAAGTTCGATTCGAACTTTGCGCGAGGGCTGAATAACCTCGGCGTGTGTCACAGCGAGCTCGGCGAGGGCACGCAAGCGCTGACGGTGACGCAGCGGGGAGTGGAGATTCGAGAGCGGTTGGCAAAGGCGAACCCAGACGCGTTTGAGCCGCCGCTGGCAATGAGCCTCAGCAATCTCGCGCTTCGCCACAATGAACTCGGCCAGCATGGCGAGGCGCTGCTGGCCGCACGCAGAGCGACTGCGATCTACAAGAAATGGGCACAATCCATCCCCGATGTGTACGAACCGGAGCTGGGCCGATGCCTGGGTGTGACGGGGCTAATCTACGCTGCCCAGGGTGATGCGAGCCAGGCGGCGGAGTTCTTCGCGCGGGGCATGCTGGCAATGGAGCGCGTCTTTCGTGCGCGGTCGCATATCTATGCCGACAGGATCGTCCACTGGCTCGAGAAATATCTGCAAGCCTGCAACACGTCCGGAAAGAACCCGATTACGGAGACGCTTACCCCGCTCCTGAAAAAGATGGAGGAACTTCACATTATCACACTGAATTGAGTTGAACCGACTCGACCTGCGCTGTCCGATATCCTACCCTTGAAGTAGGGTTGCTATGAGGAGTTTGCCGCGTTTGCCTGTCGGTCTTGTGCGTGAGCGCACGAAGTGCCCGCAGTGGTTGGAGCGCTCGGCTCTTTCTGCCTCACAGAGGTTTTTTGGGAGTCACTTGGATGTTTTTTCCGGTTTCGGGAGTTGAGACTCCGCTTTGGCTACCGCCGCTGGTGGCGTTTGGGATATCTTTCTTTACCTCGATGGCCGGGGTCTCCGGTGCGTTTCTGCTGCTTCCTTTTCAGATGAGCGTGCTGGGCTTTGTGACTCCAGCGGTGAGCGCCACGAATCATGTTTACAATGTTGTCGCTGTGCCGAGCGGCGTGTACCGCTATCTGCGCGAGGGCCGCCTGGTTTGGCCTCTGGTCTGTGTTGTCGTGGCCGGAACCGCGCCGGGCGTTATTCTGGGCGGTTGGATTCGGCTGGCCTATCTACCCGATCCGGTTACGTTCAAAGTCTTTGTCGGGTGTGTCTTGCTCTGTCTCGGCGGTCGGCTGTCTTGGGATGTTTTCCGTGCCGTATCCAAAAGCCGTACTCCGGCGCACGAGACGATTGAGGAGAAGCCTTCGCCGCCATCCGAAGATTGGACGGTGACGGTACTAGAGTTCAACTGGCGTAGGTTGGTTTATACGTTTCAAGGGCGGCGCTATCCGTGCGGCGTACCCACGATCTTTTCCCTATCGCTGGTTGTGGGTTTGGTGGGAGGCATCTACGGTGTCGGCGGGGGCGCTTTGATCGCGCCGTTTTTTGTGGCCATCTATGGTTTGCCGCTGCACACGGTTGCCGGGGCCACGCTGACGGGCACACTCGCGACTTCCGTCGTCGGCGTGGTTTTCTATTGGCTCGCCGCGCCCTATTACCAGACGAAAGGGTTGGCCATCGCTCCGGACTGGCTGTTGGGAGCGTTGTTCGGTTTGGGTGGTATCGCGGGCATGTATTTGGGTGCGCGCACCCAACGTTTCGTCCCAGCCGTCTGGCTGAAGGGGTTGCTTGGCGCGCTCCTTCTCTTCCTCTCTCTCCGGTACATCACGGCCTGGATGTGGACGTCGGCCTGACGGTTCACGAAGGTGTCTCTCAGTGAAGCGTGGGCGCGAGCACCACGTCACCCTTCTTCTGAGCCCACTGTTTCTCTGGGGCGTAGGTCCCATAAAACGACGCGTTTCCATCCAGCCAGAGGTAGAGTCGGCGGCGCTGCTCTTCACCTAATTGCACGGTCTTGGCGTGGTTGGCATCGCTCAAAACTCGCGGCAGCGCGCTCATATCGGAGGGCATTTGCGCGGGGCGTGTCACGATGCCGTTGATGGTTTTTTCGCCCCATTCGTACCAGCGGACGAACGGTTTTAGGTTGTCGTACGCGACCGTGAACTCACCCGAAGCCTCACCCGTCAGGTCGCAAGGGCCGTCTTCTTCTTCCTCGCCACCGGTGTGGCAGCTCACGCAGTGCTCGTCGAGAATCGGCTGGATCAGGCGTTGAAAACTCCACGGCATGGTACCGTCGGGGCCGGGTTCGATCTTTGACGGCGCTCTGCGCATGGCTATCGGGGTCCCGGCGGCAGCGGTCGTTCCCGGCGATTCGTGGCAGCCCACGCATCCGCGCCGTTCTCCCGGTTGCAGATACGTCAAACTCCGCATCCCCTGTACAGCGCGGCCGTCTTCATCCACCGCCTGGAATGACAGAGGCTTGTTCGCGGGGGCCCGGAAATAGGCGGAGCCGTCGGCTTCCACCGGAACCGTGCCGAGCAGCATGCGGGCGGATTCGGCGTTGGCGTAGCCGAGGCGCGGCTTGTTGGCGACATGGGTTTCGCTTTTGGGTAGGATCTGAAAGACGCGTAAGGTACGGACCGGTCTCGAAACGGGCAGCGCGAGATGGCTTTGGTAGACATCGGAGAGCATAAACTCGCCCTCATCGCCAAGACTCGGGTCGAACGAACCGGAGACGACAGGCGGCACGTGCCGAGCCTTGAGAGGGATCGGGTACATGCACGAGACGCCCTCCTCCCGGTAGAGGAGTTCGAGGTTTCCAAAGCGATCCATGAGATAGATACCGGTTTCGGTATCTTTCTTGACCTTGGGTCCCATCCCCGGCAAGGGATCGAAACTGAACGATACGAGATAGTAGTTTTCGGACAATGGCCATGGACTGTGAAAATAGCTGTCCGGCCAGCCGGGCGCTTCGGGGAAACAGACTTCCGGAGTGAGCACTTCCAGCGAACGGAAATCGTCATGGGCTGTCTCTTCGTCCAAGGCGACCCGGCCTGGATCTAAGAGCACCAGCGACCCACCCACATCGGCATGGTGCGCGCCCGCGACAAAGACGACCTTATTCGAACCGGGAACGGCGCGCGCCTGGAAGCAGGCGTTGATTTCTTGCGTGTAACTTCCGAACAGTGCCCGGGCATTGGTGCCGTCGGGATTGCTGGTCCAAAGCCCGTGGAAATGGGCCGCCGAGCGATCGACGTAATCCCAACGTGTATAGACGATGGTTCCATTCGACAGCACGCTGGGGTGCCACTCATCGGTTTCGTGGAAGGAGAGCGTCTGTATGTCACCGCCCTCAGCGTTCATCCTGTGCAGCGTGTAGCTGGAGAGCGGTTCCCACGGGTTGTTGCAGCGGATGAACCCGCCACGGCGCGTGGACATGAAGGCCAGACCTCCGTCCGGCAGAGCGCAAGGATCGAAGTCGTCGTCGGGGCCGTCGGTCAACTGCCGTAGGCGATCTCCACTCGGTTCCACAGCATAAATGTGAAAGACGCGCCGGCTTGCAGAGAAATAATCCGTCTTTTCGGGCGCGCGTTCCGCGAAGGCGAAGTAGAGCGTGCGCGCGTCGTAGGAGGGTGCCAGGGTGGTGAAGTTGCCTTTAGGCAGTTGCCCTTGCAGCAGATCCCGGGCATTCGATGAAGCTCCAGGATCTTCCAGAACGTACACACCGCCACCGGATATGTCTCCATAGTCGTAGTAATACCCCATGTACTCGTGGAGCATTTGGCAGATGAAACGTTTGCGTTTCATGAAAGCGATTTCGCTTGATTCCACCAGCGGGTTCTTGAATGCCGCCCCGCGCGTCAGCCAGCGCAGCTCGTTGTACAATGCCACCCGCTCCGGGGCGGAGTCGGGCAAGCCCACCTCGATTCGCTCGCGGACTTTTCGCAATACGCCGACTTCGTGTGAAACGTCCGGACCGTCCGGCATACCCGTAAGATCCGCCAACAGCCGTTCGCCTCGGTCCAGCGCGGCACGGATGGTTTCGGGAGCGTCCAGTACGCGGCCCAAGCGCTGCTCTTGGCGTGCCCAGTCCGCTTCAACGGCTTTCCGAAATGCTTCGTCGGACTCCCCGGCGACCGCCTGTTGCGTAATCGCCGCTGCGAAAACGAGCCATAGCCAACCGCTGTTGTATCGGGACATCGCAGCCTCCAGTTCTGTGGGCGTTGTTTGTGCCGCTCGGCATAGTTTATCATGAGCGCCGAATCGTCGCATCCTGGCATTCTAACGGAAACGTCTACCTTCCGGCATGCCGAGTTCTTTATGCAGTATGGGAACGTGTGAGTTTTTCGCGTACGCCCCAGCCTTCGATTCGGGCTTGTACCCTCATTGGGCGCGCGGTTGAGCCTTCGGAGAGCGTTTCCAGTTGTGTTGGAGTGAAAGGGACGGTTTCTTGCGCCTTGAACTATCGATCAGGCGCCGAGGGGGATGCCCGCTTTGTTGAGCACGGTCGCTAGGGCTTTTTGGGTCACAGGTTTCACGAGACAACTCCCACACCCGGCCTCGTGACAAGCCTGTTCCGCCTTCTCTACGCTGGGGTCGGCGATGATTGTAATGGGGATGCGCACAGAATCTTGCAGTTGCCGGGCGATGCTCAACGAGTCCGCGTTGTCCAAGAACAGTCCCAGCATAATCATATCGGGTTTATGCGCGACAATCGCTGTCTCGATCTCCGACCCGGTGGCGAAGCTGACCACATTCAGGCCGAAGGCGGTCCCCATCTTGGTCAGGCTCTTACGCACTGCGGCGTCGGCTTCAAACACGGCCAGCGTTGGTTTCTGTGTACTCTTGGCCTCGTCGACCGACTGAACGACCTGAAAGGTCTTCAGAAGTCCGGCTCGTTCCAGAGCACCCGTGAATTTCCCATCGTTATCCACGAGATACAGTTGAGGAGCACCCTGACGGATCAGACGCGACAGGCTGTCCGTAAATGCCCGAACGGCTGTGGCGACGGTCTTCGGGACATCGGAGACATTGAGAACCAGCGTTTCTGTCTTCTTCCAGACACCACGCAGCACGGTCTCGAGTTTGCCCGCCGTTTCAATGCTGAACGCTCCCGTAAGCACCACGATGATCCGGTTTCCGTCTTGCTCGATGGATACCTGCTGACTGCGGCCTTTTGTGGCGCGGCCTTCCGACGGGTCGTCGATTCGAAGCCGTATCCTATTCAGACGTTCGAGTCCGTGGCGGCTTCCCTCGACGCGGGTGACCACCGCGTCGTAGCACGTTCCTTCTTTTTGGAGTTGCTGGAGGGTATCTCTAAAAATAGCGGTTCCAATTGCTCTTTTTCTTGGCCTTGAT
>CAYTDF010000328.1:0-6053 GCA_964436365.1 uncultured bacterium
AAAAAACTGCGACGGTTTTTACGTTTCTCTTCCATAGTTGCCACTCCTCGCCGCGCTGAAACGCAGCCCACATTTACTCGTCGTATCCCCAATCCGGGAGTTGCGATATGAGTGTGTCGTTCTCCCCCAGTATCGTCAGTCTGCACGACATTCCCGCATTGGAGGCCAAGTTTCGATCTGTGGGCATTATACTCTGGCCTACTCGAAGGATCAATCGCGTGCCGAAACCGTCTTTTTTCACCATGCAGAGCGGCGAGTTGGTGAAGATGGAATCTCGAATAGACCCGTTGCGACAAACTCAATAAAGTTGGACAATACCAGAACGCACGAAATGTGGAGGATGGATATGGACCGTATCATACAGTTTTTCGAGCAGGAGTTGGGCGCCTACTTGCTTTTCGGGTTGCTCATCGTCGGCATCTTCATTCTCTACAAGGTCTTTCGCCGGGTCAATAAGCAACTCGAGGGTGACGGCGAATCGGCGATGTCCAATCGCCAGATGAGCGCCGCAAGCAAGGCGGTGCAGAAGCTTCAAGAGGCTGTCGATCTTCTTAAAGATAGCGATGAGCATCTGGAAAAGGCCCTCGCTCTCCGCGACGAAGTCCTCGGCGCCGATCTGCCCACCGCCAAGGTCTATATAAAGGCCAGAGATCCTCGCAGCCTGCTTCTCGATCTGAACAAGCGAATCGAGGGCGCAAAGGCACGAGAGTATGTGAAGGAAGAGGGGTACTACGACGGCAAGAAGAAGAAGCACGGGAGCGAAGACGGAGAGATGATGTAGCGAAAACGGGTCCTCTACAGAGAATCCCCGCCCTTCGATACACCTTCGCTACGCTCAGGCACTCAGGAACACGGGAGTTGGTGGACCAGACAGTTATTCTTAAGGATATCTCTAGGAGAAACGTTCGATCATTTCCGATATCCGCTGGAGACACTTGCGCGACGCAAACTCACCCTCTTTGGAAAAGTCCGCGCCTCCCGGAAGATTGAGTTCGGCTTCGCTCAGCTGCGCGGGCCGCCAGTGAGTCTCCAAAGATGCCCATCCCTCGTAGCCATCCCGATGCAACGCGGCCAGCTGCCCAGCAATATCAACCAGACCGTCACCAACGACCACACATTCCGCCCCGCCAGCCTCGTGATTCCAGACGCCATCCTTGATGTGGACATGGGCGATCTCGTTCTTGCAGGCGGCATACCCCGCGGAAAACGGATGGTACTTCTCATCCAACCAGATTTCGTTGGCGGGATCCCAAACGCCCCGCACCTGCGCGTGACCCAGCTTATCCAGGAACCTGTGCAACTCGTCTCCCGTGGCGATGATGGTGCTGGCTTCGTTCTCGATTCCCAATACGACCGGGTGAGACTCGATCAGTGGAATCACTTGGTTTCGGTAGAGATCGGCGACCTCGTCCCATCGGCTCTCCGGCTCCGGCGTTCTCCAGAAAGTGAAGACCCGCATCACCGACGTGCCGAGTATAGACGCCATCTCCAGACATCGACGGAGCATCTCCATGTGCTCGCGAAGCGCCTCCCCGTCACCAAGGTCGCATTTCAAAAAGGGTGTGGAAAGCGCACAGACCTGAAGGCCCGCGTCATCGAGTTCGGAACGGACGCGTTTGGCATCCTCCGGTGTTAGATCCTGCGTCCCTTTGCCCCATACGGACCGAATTTCAAGCCCCTTGAGATTGTAATCGTGGGCCACGGTGACGGCGCGGGAAAGATCTTGAGAAACTTCATCGGAGAAGACGGCCAGTTTGAAAGACATGAGTTACCTCTTTGCAGGATGTCGAGAACGCTTCCAGTGAAATACTGTAGCCGATTGCCGCGCCAGGCCAAGTGGGGTGAAGGGACTCCAGAGTCCCCCAAGAGTGATTTCCGTGAAAGGAAGGTTGAGCGCCCGGCCACTGTTAGGCCACCACCGGGGACCGGCCACTGGGGGCCAGCCTCTGGGGGCGCTTCGGGCGCGCTGGAGTCTCTTCCGGCGTACAGAGCTTTCAAGAGACGGTCCATGTCTTGACGATCTCCAAGGAATAGCCTCATGCTGTCGTATGATGGAAGCATTCGACAGGCTGGTTACGGATCATACACGCCGACTCGTCGAGGGTCTCATCGAGGCCACAAAGAGAGACGGCACAGACCTGAGCCCGACCGACGGCGCGCGGCTCATGCGGCTCTGTGCGGCCAGCCCGCTGACGCTCCGCATTCTGCAACAGCAGCCCGCCGGTGTGGAGACGGTTCTCTCACCTCGCGAGACGACACGTAGTCAGCGCCGGGCGCGGCTCGGCGAACGGTTACCGCCCACAGGCGGGTCTTCCGAAGAGAACCTGACCGCGCTCCGGCAAGCACACCGTGTGGAACTGGCCCGCCTCGCCCTGCACCACCTCGAACATGGAGAGTCGATTCTAGAACTGAGCGAAGATGTTTCGGATCTGGCCGACGCCACACTCAACAAGGTATTCGAGATCACGGAAAACGTGGTCGAATCCGAACGCAGCCCACGACCGCCGGATTCGAGCATGGCGGTGCTCGCCCTCGGGAAACACGGCGGCGAAGAACTCAACTTCAGTTCGGATGTCGACCTGATGTTCGTCTATCGCGACGAGAATCCGGATAGGGAAGGTGACGACTCGGCCAAGTGGTACGATCGGCAGGCTTCTCTGCTCTGCAACGAACTCCAAACCGTTACCGCGAACGGTTTTCTCTATCGCGTGGACACACGCCTACGGCCCGAAGGCACGCGCGGCGCTCTGGTCCCGAGTATTCTGGCCGTTGAAATCTACTATCACAACTTCGGTGAACTGTGGGAACGCCAGGCCCTCCTGAAACTGAGGCCGGTGGCGGGTGGCCGGTCACTGGGCCGTGACGTGGCCAAACTGCTGGAACCGTTTACACACCGGAAGTATATCGACGAAGTCGGAATCGCCGAGACGCTTCGCACCATGGACCGTACCCGCAAACGCATGGGCGAACGGTATACGCTAGACGAAGAGCGTCAGCGCGACATCAAGATTCGGCGAGGCGGTATTCGAGACGTGGAGTTTATCACCCAGGGTATCCAGATCCTTTACGGAGGCCAATATCCCGAGGTTCGTGTCTCCAGTACGGCCACCGCACTGCAACGTATGTTCGAAAGCGGCCTTCTGCATAGCCACGACCACCGGACGCTCACCGACGGATACGGACTCCTGCGCCGGATCGAGCACGCGTTGCAGATTCGTGAGGGACGCCAAAACTACCAGATCCCATCGGAGACGGAGCGGCTGGAACCCTACGCTTGGATCGCCGGATTCGAGAACTCGGCCGCACTCCGTGAAGCACTCGACGTTACATGCAAACGTATTCACGAAATCTATCAGGGCATTTTCGGCCGCGACGAATGGAAAGACCGTACCAGTATCCTTCTCGATGAATCCGCAGCGACGGAGGAGTCGCTGAGCGTGCTTGCGGAACACGGTTTCGTCGAACCCAAAGCGGCCTGGAACCGACTCCGCCGACTGGCGACGGATACAGAACAACCCTACCTGCAAGCCAAGACCCAACGCCGTTTTCAGGCCATCCTCCCCCGACTCCTCGCGTGCGCGAGTGATGAATCGGAACCGGATCGATGCCTTCAGCAGTTCGAACGGATACTGGGAGGGGTCGGCTCGCGGTCGACGTTCTACGACATCATGAAAGATCAACCCCAGTCGATGCAGATTCTGATCGCCGTCGCGGGTGGAAGCGAGTTCCTGACAAAGTGCCTGCACCGGAACCCTTCACTGATCGAAACTCTCGGGCGTCAAAGCTACCTGCGCGAGCTCTGTCGGAATACGGCCGGGAGCTGGCGTTGGCCCATCCCGGAGAAGAACCTCTCGAACGCTTGGTTCGCCTTCGCAACGGGGCGGAGATGCGCGTCGGCGTGCGTTTTCTGCTGCGACTGAGCGAGTTGGAATCGATCGTCTCGGAGCTGAGCGTGCTAGCGGAGTCGATTCTGAAAGCGCTGTACGAGGCTTCAACGATTGAGCCCGACATGGCGGAAGAGGACAATCTTCTGGTTGTCGGCCTCGGCAAATTCGGTGGCTGCGAACTGAATATCGCGTCGGACCTCGACCTGGCCTGTTTCTATGGCGATCCCAAGAATGGCGATCCCAAGAGCGCACTGACTCTCTCCCCAAACGAGTTTTATAACCAATGGGTTCGCCGCCTTCTCGAACTGGGCGGGAAACGCTTCCGCTGCGGCACACTGTACGAACTGGACCTGCGGCTTCGACCCTACGGCCGGAATAGCCCGCAAGCGACAACTCTGGATTCGCTGGCGGAGTATTTCCGCGAGAAGGCATGGTTCTGGGAACGGATGGCGTACAGCCGTGCAAGGCCGGTGCTGGGAGCGCCACGATGGCGGAAAGCGTTTGAAAGGTGGCGGGAAGAGGCGATCTTCGGCCCCGGCTTCACGCCGCAAGACCTCATGGACCTGCATGATATGCGCAAACGAATCGAACGCCAAAAAAGTTCGCAAGCGATCAAAGCCGGACCCGGAGGCCTAATCGATGTCGAGTTCGCAAGCCAAGCGGTGGCGCTGGCCCATGGCACCGAACATCCATGCCTGCGCCAAGGCAGTACAGTCCATCTCCTGCAAGAAGCCGCACGGCTCGGCCTGGTCGACCGCCTCCGCGCAGAGAGCCTGGTGAAAGGCTATCTCTTCTTGCGAGATGTCGAAAACCGTATTCGCCTGATAAAGCACGCGTCGCTGGACAGCCTGCCAGAAGGGGAGGCGGAACTCGATGCGGTCGCCCGCAGAATCTTTCCACCGGATTCAGACGAGCGAACCGGCAAAGCACTCGCCGCACGCGTTCAGAGCGTCACCAGCAGCCTGCGCCAAGACTACGTGGCCGTGCTGGAGGCGATTCTGTAGCCGCTCCCACCGGGACATGGAACAGAACCGAAGCAATTGCCCCACTTTGGCCCGCGCCGCGCAATGTGTAGACTTGGGTGGTACTCGAAGTGTGTCCGGTTGGGAAAATCGGACGGACACAAACTTCTGAAGAACGCAGACAAAGGACGCGGAAAGCCGACAATCTCACATTCTCACACCTCGTAGGCTCACCGCATACAACTATGCTGAAAGATATCGGTGCATTCGGAAAAGGCCTGCGGTTGACTTTCAAACACCTGTTTAAGTTGGGAAAGCCGTACCGCACAACAACGTTCAACTATCCAGAGGAAAAGCGCCCCCAGTCACCACGCTTCCGGGGCGTCCACAAACTTCAGCGCCACCCCGACGGTCTGGAGCGTTGCGTGGCGTGCAGCCTGTGTAGCGTTGCGTGTCCTTCGGACGCCATTTTCGTGAAAGCGGCCGAGAACGATCCGGCGAATCCTGTCTCGCAGGGTGAACGCTTCGCCGATCTCTATCAGATCGACATGCTGCGGTGCATCTTCTGCGGTTTTTGCGAGGAAGCCTGCCCTGAAGACGCGGTCGTGCTCGGTAGCGAGTGGGAAATCGCTCACGCGGACCGCGCGGGTTTCGTGTTCGACAAGACTGAAATGTTGGTTGCGGAAGATCAGAAAGACGACTTCCGCCCAGGTATGACCTGGCCCAAACAGTCAGCTCTGCATTCACTGGCCAAAGAGACCTGGACCGCAGGCCGGGAAACCCCCGCAGAAGAACCGCAAGAGACCAAAGCGTAGAACGGTTTCCTAAGAGAGCTTGGAGCTCTCCATAACCCGTATCGCACAGCCCCGCATGGCCGGATGGCTTACCGTCGCCACCAACGCCGCTTCTTAGACTTTGGCGTGGGTGTGGGCTCCGGATCGGTGAGGATGGTCCGGATATCACGCTCGACCGAGGCGGGCAGTTCATCCGGATTTCTGACCGGTGGCTTGCTACGCTCGGCCCCCAGTGGTCTAACACTTCTCGCCCCGGTTGCGGCGGGAGCGTCGATGGGAGTCCACAGCCCATCGCCGCTCGTACGGCTCCGGTCGGTTTGATCCCGGAGCGCAGGAGTCGGTTGCGGAGATTCCGACGACTCCACCGGTTTCCAGACCGGCACCGAAAAACGAGACGGATCGGAGGCCCC
>CAYTDF010000329.1:0-6043 GCA_964436365.1 uncultured bacterium
CAAGTGACAGTGCACAACATCGGTGCCGCTCCCGCCCGAGAGATCGTTATCGAAGTTGCCAACCCAGACGGTCGCATCGTGGCCACTCAGACGGTCGATGAACTCGGTGCACCAAGCGAGGATCTCGCGGCGCGCAGAATCACACTGACGTTTGATGGGCTCGACAATCCGGAACGGCTGGGCGTTCGAATCGACAGCAGTGACAAAATAGAGGAAATTCTGGAAGAAAATAACGACGTGCCTGCACGGTGACGGGCCAACCGTAACTGGCGAGGGCCTGACTGAATCCGGCGGCTCTATTGCGACTCTATCGCAACCGGTTTTCCATCGGATAAACTCGCATGAGCCGCGCAGGCGATCTGGGTGACGGCAAGCGCCTCTTCACCGGATGGATACAGGCCCTCCAGTTCCTGAAGGTGTCCACCCTTCTCCAAGAAGAGCAGGTTCTCCGCAAAGTCGGCGATCGAAGAGTGGAAATACCCCCGCCATTGGATGCGGTTTCGCTTGTCCCGTTGCCGATATTTGATTCCGAGATTCCAAGTCTTGGTGCTCTCACCTTTGAGGCACCCACGGCCTCCGCGATACTGAGAGTCGCACTCGAAAATGCCCTCGGTTCCGACAAGTTTTACGCCTTGATGCACCACGGCTTCGTAGGTATCCGGAAGAATCCAGCTGTTATGGAACGCAATGTTCGCCCCGTTTGAGAACGTCACATGGGTTTGGATCGAATCATAGGTATCGATCCCCATAGCCCCGAGTTTCTTCTTGCTGCCAGTGGCATAGACGCTTACTGGCGAGGGATTGTCCATGATCCAACGTACGAGATCAATCATGTGGACACCCAAAAACCAGATCGGTGAACTTTCCTCGACCCAACGGCGCAGCATGCTTGTGGCGATCCACAGCTGATCCTCCATCCACGCGTAACCGTATTCAATCTCCCCGTACTTGCCCTCCAAGTAAGCCTCGCGCATCTCAATGTGATAGGGATCGAAGCGTTTGTGAAAATCCACCTCGAGAAGTAGGTGCTTTTCTCTTGCCTTCGCCACGATCTTACGCCCACTGTCGACATTGATATCCAACGGCTTTTCAACCATGCAATGGACGCCTCGGTCGAGGACATCGAGTGCGATTTCGCCATGGAGATGGTCGGGTGTGGCCACCGTCACACCATCCAAGTCCTCCGCATCCAGCATATCCCGGTAGTCTTTGTAGACGGCAATACCAAATTCCCGCTCACGTTTGGCCCTCCGCTCATCGTCAACTTCCGCCAAAGCGACCAGTTGGATCTCGCCACGCTCTTCAAGGTCTTTGAAGACGCTGAGGTGACTTTCCCCGTATGTACCTCCGCCGATAACACCGATACTCAGCATGCGACCACCTCCCTTGGCATTATGAACCTATTGTCAAAATAGCACGTCCCAAAAAGTCCTTCTAGACCGTCTGGCCAGACATTACTCCAGAAAGGAATACCGTGGGAAACGAGGAATAGCCCGAGTAGCGCACTAACCGACGGCGTCGAGCACGAACGGCCACATTAGGTCTTCGTAAAAACGATGCCCAGCCTCTCCCCAGCGGAACTCGAAACGCTTCGGTTCTCCGGCGGCATCGTAAATCGCGCGCAGACGTTTGACTGCAAAATCGATCGCCGTCGGTGAATGCAGAGCATCGTGACGACCATTCACCACAAGAAGCGACCGTGGGGCGATAAGCCCCGCGACATCGTAAAGATCACCGAACCGTAGAATTCCCGGAACGGCGTTACAGTCGCAGTGATAAATCCGTCCATCCGACCCGGCGATGGTCGTGAACGAGCAGCTGGGAACGGCGATTGTGACTCGCTCCTCGCACGCGGCCGCGTAAAGCGTCACCATACCGCCGCCCGAGTTCCCCATCATGAGAATCTGACGAGGATCGACTCTCGGTCGTTCGACGGCCCAATCGATGATTCGCTGCATATCCCAGACGCGTTCTCCAATCGGTGTGCGTCCGGCAACCAAACAGTGCAGCAGCTGACTGCGGCAATCCCGTTTGCCGTGACGGCCATGAATATCCGGGACACCATCGGTGCTCAGGCCGCGAGTCGCCGGTGCAACGGCAATGAAACCGCGGCGGACGGCCTGCACGGCGACGTCTCTGTCCTTCTCCTGTATCTGTTTCCTGTGCTCTTCATCGTGGGCGTGCCCGGCAGAACTGTCATAGCCTCGGGTGTCGTGTCCATGCGGTGTGACCGCCAACGGGAATGGGCCGTCCCCCTTCGGCTCCAGAAGCCAAAATGGGATACGCACATTCGGCTCGGTTTCGATAGTCCCCAGGCTGCGTGTGTAGGAATCGAAATCTTCAGGCGCGTCGAGCTCAACGCTCAGCCTATGGCCCGCAAGTTCGCGCTCCATCGAGGGCAAACCGAGTAGTCGACGCAGTTCGGGCCGGGCCTCTGCCTGCCATTGCTTGAAACCGCCTGGATACGACGATCGAAATGTGAACTCGCGCCGATCCTCCGCATAAACACGCCCAAGATACTCCATCACGTCAGCCGAGTACTCAGCAGGGGGTTCCTTTTCCTGAGTGTGCCCCCGCAGTGGCAAGCATCCAGCCGTAGCGGCGAATCCCACCTTCTTCATGAAGTGTCTTCTACTGTCTGCATTTTTCGTGGCCATTCGACTCAATCCTCTGTAAACACGCTTACCGTTCGGTCGCGAAACGAGCTTTCTATTCGAGAGTGAACGAGAACACTTTCTCCGGGTCGTGAACCGAGAAAAACAGCCTCCAGCTCCGTCCCATGTTTTCCACTTTGACGAGCACAGGGTTCGCTCCTTGCTTTAGGTGGACGGGAAAATTGTCATCATGAGGCCAACCCGTGCGCGGTATATGCTTCGAGTAGACGAGTTTCCCATTGACCCAAACGCGGGCGCCATCATTACTGCCAATGCTCAAAGTCGCGTCCATTTCTCGTGGAGCGACAAGAAGACATCGAGCGTAACCAACCACGTCGTCCGTCGTTTCGAAACACTTCGTGACATCCAGCAAGCCGGAAACACCCGCTTCCGTCATTCGCCAAGAGGAAGGACCGTCCAGCGTGCTAAAGGTTGCATCGGACTGCATGTTCGTCTCCGGTGGGTAGACGCGCTCGAAACCCGGCGGGATCTTGCTTTCGTCATCTGGATCGGCCTCCAATGGGTACGGGCCCGTGACCAACCACTTCCGATTGAATAGCCAAGGATCATCGGGTGCCGGGACATCTCCGAGGCCAGGAATATTGTGCAATCCGTACGGGCTCGCAAGGAATTGCCGCTGCTTTGCGGGGATAGCCTCCCTTAGGTTTTCAGCGAACTTCATCGTCTTGTCGAGGACGACTCTGCAACCACGTAACGCATCTCGCCACGCACGGAAAGCGTCGTCGAATCGCCCCTCAATGACAGCATCCGAGCACCGCTCCCCGGCCTCCACAGCCACACGAACAATACTGTCAGGATCATTCAAGTTATCGATACAGAGTTACCACACGACGCCGTTCACCTTACGAGTCTGGGCCACCGCCGCCGGAAGCGCCACTCTCCGCAATGCAAACGGGATACGTTCCACACCGGCACGAAGTGCATCACATTCCTTCGGGTCCGTGGAAAGAAGCACAAATCCCGCTAACTCCATTCGGGGAACGGTGATCCGCACCAAACCCTCTGTAGGAGCCGACTCGACACGGCACTCGATAACATCGGGCGTGGCAACAAACAACGCCTTGGGTAACTCTTCGCCCGGCCAGGGGCAGTCGATACGCAGATCGGTAACGATTCCTTCGTCCACATATCGATGGTAATGCGGCCGGAAAAGCGCGGCGGAAATCACGGTGGAGTCTTCATAGCGATAGGCCGCGGCATTCACATCTTCGACAGATGTCTTCAGATCCATGTGGACACGCCCCCCCGCAAGATGGCGGTCAAACAAGCGAACTTCTTGGCAGATCAAAGCGACTTCTCCCGCCATTTCAGGAAGTCGCGACAACGAATGGAACGGGAAGAAAAGCAAACCTCGTACGGCGCGGTTGATAGCGGCGTGGCTCAGGAGCCGCACCTGCTCGGGGTCGGGAAGCGGGCTTGGGCCAATATCACCGATATCGAGAAATGAGCCGGTGAAACCCCACATGAAACCCTGTACCCACGTCCAGAGTGGATCCCCCACAAATTCGCGCTGATCGTTGAAGTATTTGAGGTAATCCGTATAAGGATCGTGAGGAATCGGATAGTAATACTGGGACCGCACGTCGATGAATTCAGTGAAGACCCTGCGCGCTTCGGGCGATTCCACGTCAATATAGTCGGCCGTAGTCGGGACTCCGGGAGCCAGTTTGCGGAGATAGCGGACAGTCTTCTCAATACCGGGCAGATGAACCTTGGTCACGTCGTCGCCGACATACCACGCCAGCAAATTCGGCTCATCCGCAAGTTGCGCCAAGTTGTCCAGGTCTTCGTCCGCCCATGGCTCGACGCGAGCGCCACCGTAGAAGATGTACGGCATGACCTGAATGCCCAGTTCGTCGCACCGCCGCATGTATTCTTCAAAACGCCGCGTCTCCTCTTTGCCTTCCGGCACGAGCAAGAAACTCGTGTTCATTCCAAGGCGAGCAAGATCTTCGGGTGTCGTGTCGGAATGATTCCAACTACCCAGGGGATAGAAAGGCTTTCCGTCCACCTTGAGGATGCCCTCCTCCAGTTGCCCGGCCATGCTGGTTACATGACTCGTGCAGAGCAACAAAATCGCCACGATTAGTCTTCTCATCATCGGAAACCTCCTTGCCGTCAGCAAAGTTGCCGCTGGTCTCATCTCGTAGGTCGTAAACCGCATTCGTCGCGGCGCACCACCATAAGAACTCAACCGGCATTCTTTGCACCATACCGATTCTAGCACGAATAGGTGTCAGGTTTACTTGAAGAATTCGACGGACCTCAGCTCGTTCGTGAAGACCTCGCCCGCTTTCAGCTCACGCTCGTAGAGTCGCTCGGCAATGCGAAGTTTGAGAGACGAGTTGTGTGTCGCAAGAATACTGAAGGAAACGACCTTCCCTTCCCTCCATGCGAAATCCACGATGAAACCACCACGTGCCCGAACTCCCCTAATCTCGCCGTCAGGCCAGACCTTTGGGCACGCCGGTAACAGTCTGACTTCTCCGGCGTGCGACTGCAGCAGCATCTCGACAATCCCCGCGCATCCGCCGAAATTGCCATCGATCTGGTAGAGCCGACCGGGCCGCAAAGCGTTCATCAGGTTCGGAAACGCGTTGCCGCCGATTAGGCGGTGGAGATACCAATGAGCCCGCTCTCCGTTGTGCAATCTGGCGAAGAAGCAGGTCTTCCAGGCGTTGCTCCAGCCAACGTCCCCCCCGTGTCCACGCCGTTCGATCGTCTTTTCAGCCGCCTCGAATAGACGGCGGTCTTGGGAGGTGATGAGCGAGAAGGGATAGAGACCCAGGAGGTGTGAGACGTGCCGGTGAGCGGGGTTCTGCTCTTTGTAGTCCTCGATCCATTCCTGGATTGTGCCGTCTTGCCCGACCTTGATGGGTGGAAGCTCTGCGAGCGCCGTTTCCAATCCCTCACGGAACTCTCGGTCCCGTTCAAGAAGCCTGGACGCTTGTATCGCCGCTTCGAACACCACTCGAACGATGGTGGTGTGATAGGTGGAGCCGCGGGTAATACGTAGTTCCTGGCCGGTATCTGGGTGGATGTAGGCGTTCTCTGGAGACGTGGATGGGACAACCACAAGCAGGCCGCCGGGATCCTCCACGAGGAAGTCGAGCAAGAACTCGCACGCCCCCTTCAGTACCGGATACGCGCGCTGCGCAAGGAATTCCAGGTCGCCCGTAAACTCGTAGTGCCTCCATAGAGTCATGGACATCCACGCGCCCGCAAGAGGATCGAGAACACCGTTCATGAACTGGGATTCCTCGTTCGACCCTCCCGGCGTCGTTCGCCCAAATAGATTCACTGTGGTGTGAGACAACCAACCGCGCGCACCGTAAAGTCTGTCGGCGGTGACACGCCCTTTTTCGGTT
>CAYTDF010000330.1:0-769 GCA_964436365.1 uncultured bacterium
CTGTAACCACTGCTAAAGAGGACAGGGAGCCCCGGCGCAAGATTTCGGATGGTGTCGTACACTTCCCGCCCACCAACCTTCGGCATGACCACGTCGAGCAGCGCGAACTCGATATCCTCGCGGTGCGCCTCGAAGAGCTTCAACGCTTCTTCACCGTCCTTCGCCGCCAGCACGCGGTAACCGCTTCGTTCCAAAACACGTACGGCCAGTTCCCGGACCGTCTCCTCGTCTTCCGCCAAGAGGACAGTCTCTTTGCCGCCCAAGGGCGCAGAAACACCCATCGACTCATCGGACGTCTCAGCGGCACGCTCAACACTCGGGAGGTAGATCTTAAA
Source organism: uncultured bacterium (assembly GCA_964436365.1). Classification (GTDB taxonomy): domain Bacteria; phylum Hinthialibacterota; class Hinthialibacteria; order Hinthialibacterales; genus CAYTDF01. The sequence continues at coordinate 336 of CAYTDF010000330.1, forward strand.
GCAGGTGCCCTTTCCCTCTTCGCTGTAGCAGTGGATGAGCCCATCATGTTGCTTGACAAGGCCATACACCATCGACAAGCCGAGCCCGGTTCCCTTTCCAATCTCCTTTGTTGTAAAGAACGGTTCGAAGATGCGCGCCTGATCTTCCGGAGCGATACCGATCCCGGTATCGGTTACGGAAAGAAGCGAATAGTCTCCCGGTGTCGCCCATGAATGCGTCTGGCAGAAGCTGCCGTCGAGAACGATGGGCTCCGTCTCGATCGTAATCCGTCCCCCGTCCGGCATCGCGTCGCGAGCGTTCACGCAGATATTCATCAGCATTTGTTCCAACGTTCCCGGGTCGGCGTGGACGGCTGCCGTATCGGCGCCGAGTTCCAGATCCAACTCGACATCTTCTCCGATCACGCGCCGCAGCATTTGCGAAAGGTCCGTGA
>CAYTDF010000330.1:779-3434 GCA_964436365.1 uncultured bacterium
CTTGTTGAGGTTGAGGTCCACGGGTTGAATCATCTGCCTTCGGCTAAAGGCCAAGAGCTGCTGAGTCAGCATTGCCGCCCGGTTCGCGCCCTTCGTGACTTGCTCCAGGTCTTGGCTGCGCTGATCCTCCGGCGACAGACCCATCTTGGCCATGTCTGTGTAACCGAGAATCGCCTGCAATATATTGTTGAAGTCGTGCGCGATTCCACCCGCCAGCTGGCCGACCGCTTCCATCTTCTGGACTTGACGGAGCTGGTCCTCGAGATGCTTGCGCTCGGTTACGTTGCGAGAGATCTCCATGACGCATCTCTTGCCCTTATAGATGAAAGGACGGGCCGTCGTTTCCAATGCCCAGTCCAGCCGATGCGGCACCACATCGGCGCGAATGCGACCGTCTCGAAGGGCGCCTTTCGTTGTATGCGTGTATGCAAAGCGCTCCCTTCCCTTCTTGATAATCTCATCGACCGCGCAGTTGATTCCACAGGGCTTGTCCCAGCCGCAGAAGGCCTTATAACATTTGTGTCCCGTCAGGTCTCCGAATTCACCGACCATCTCTCCGCCCATGAAGAGAATGTTGTACTCTTCGTCCATGGCACAAATTCCATCCGCAACGTTGGCCAACAGCGCGAGCAGTTTGTCCCGTTCACCGAGCACCGCCTCCTCAGCGCGTCTGCGCGCGGTGATGTCGCGGGAAACCTCGATCACGCACCGTTCTCCTTTATAGACAAAAGGCCGAGCGACGGTCTCCAAAACACGCGTCCTGGCGAGCGTGGTCGCGGCCGCCTCGCCTTTGATTCGTCCCGCCTGCACATCGACACCCCCATCGTGCGAATACTCAAACGAATCCTTGCTTTTCTTGATCACTTCATCGACCGCACAGTTCACACCACACGGCTGTTCCAGGCCACAAAACGCCTGATAGCACGTCTCCCCCGTCCGGTCTCCGAATTGCTCCACAAGTTTCTGGCTCATGAATAGGATCGTATAGTCCTCGTCCATGGCCGCGACGAGATCGCCCGTGTTCGACAAGAGGGTGGTAAGTCTCTCTCGTTCGTCCCGTAGTTCTCTCTCCGCACGCTCACGTTCCGAGAGGTCGACGACCAATCCGCGCGTGCCGACACACCTGTCTCCGTCCATAATGGGACCCGCATGAACGAGAACAGGCACGGTGCTACCGTCTTTCTTCAGAAACGTATACCTGGCACTGCCGCCCGGTTCACCTCGCAGTTCTTGTTGCAGGTTGTGCTTTGCGCGCTCACGGTCGTCGGAGGCAACGAGGTCAAGCGGTGTTACACCGCCGGTATAGTCGGTTTGTGTGTAGCCGAATAGCTCGGTCGCCGCCTTGTTTGCATAAGTGACTCTTCCTTCGACATCCGTTTCATACGCGCCTTCAGGCAACAGATCGGCAAGAGCGCGGAACTTCTTCTCGCTCGCCCGGAGCGCCGTCATCGCCTCGAGCAGCCTGGAATGCCGACGGCCATTGTTTCGCAATACGACATACGCGATAACTCCTGCGGTCAGTGCACAGAACAGAATGGTCGCAATGTGCGATTGCCACGGAGTCAGATCGTCGAACAGCCATTCTTTCGTCAACTCGAAGGCTGTCATGCCAATGCCCGCCAACACAACGGACAACGGCATTGATTCATACCAACGCGGAGAAAGGTCTATCGAAATAGTATGCGTGTCGCTCACTTCGCAAACTCCATCGAGAGGGCGGACGTGCCCTTCTTGTCAGCGTACGGAATAGGTCCAAGGCTCCGCAACGTACCGTGTGGATAGGATGGCGAAACAAGTGTGAGAACAATAATACCCGACGACAATATCTTGCGCGCAAAAAGGCAACACGTCAATAGAGTGGATCTCGACTGCCGGGGACCTCTCGACTGACAATGCAGCAGGGCACACGACTGTCACGCAAGAATGCCGGCCAGCTTGGCTGCCCCATTCATCCTGAAATCGTCCGCCAACACGGGGTCTATATTTTAATGAAAATACGTAATCGGTAGAGGATTGCGGCAATCCCCAGCCACAGAAGCGAATAGGTGAGCCCATACAGGAGCGAGGCATTTATCGGGCTGGCCCAGGAGTTGAAGAGGTTTTCGAAAATCCAGACCTTGAGTGAGACTTGGGCGTCGCCTTCACCGATTTTGAACATCCACAGCAGGCGGGCGAGGATCCCGCAGCCAACGTAGACCGTGATGGCGTTGGAGCCGACGATCAGGAAGGGTTTCATCGAGCGTTGGTACCCCTGGATGTCCGCGATCCAGTAGAACATAGCCAGAACGAGAAGCGCGAATCCCGTCGTGTGGAATAAGTAGGAAACCGTCCAGAGATTCTTGTTGTAGGGCATCCAGATCGTGAGCACGTACCCCAAGAGAAGACAAATGCAGCCCCCGGCGATGAGACCGTTCAGTTTGCTTCTACGGTCGCGGTCGGTGCGCAACCAGGTCCCCGTAAAATACCCCGAGAGAGTCGTCACAATCGCTGGCAGTGTGCTCCACACACCTTCAGGATCGAATCCTTCGGCGGGCGCGTGGCTCCATGTGCGCCCGGCGAGAAGAAGATTATCGACCCACCAGCCGAAGTTCCCCATCGGTTCCCAAACCCCCGCCCCGTAGCCCGGAACGGGAACGAAGAGCATTCCAATCCAAT
>CAYTDF010000330.1:3444-6040 GCA_964436365.1 uncultured bacterium
GGTGGCCCACTGTGCCCGGGGAGAAAGTCCCATCGCCATCCAGCTTACGAAGAAATAGCAGATCGCGATGCGCTGCAGCACGCCGGGAATGCGTCCTTCCGCGATGTTGAAACTCGGAAACCAATTCAGAAACAACCCCAGAGCGAAGATGATAATGGTCCGCCTGATCACCTGACGGATCAGAGGCACTCGGTCGCCACCTTGCCCCAAACGTTTGGCGAAGGAGAACGCCATAGAGACACCGACGATAAACAGAAAGAACGGGAAGATCAGATCGGTGAACGTGCAACCGTGCCACTCGGCATGCAGCAACGGCGGGTAGACACTCGACCACATGCCGGGGTTATTCACCAACACCATCGACAGCATGGTGATGCCTCGAAACGCATCCAGAGAGACCAACCTCCCCGTGGGATGACTCGAAGGGGCCGAGGTCGTATTCATGGCGGGTTACACTCCTATTTTCTAGTTGTTGTACGGTAGCGTCTGCCAAGGGGACCGTCGAGCCCGCGCTCGTTGCGACGGAAAAGAACGGTCGATTCCTGCCTATTGCGGGTCGACACCCTCCGGTATGGCGGTCACCCGCTGAAGGTTCTCGCTGACCCAGATGTTTCCCCGGCTCAGCAAACCGTTGGAAGGGTCGTAAACCCAGACACCCCACGTACCGTCGAAATAGCCACCGTCGGGACCGTAGGAACACGACCGCCAGGTCCCATAGAAATCCAACAGCGGTTGCGGTGCATTGGATTGCACCTGGTAAAACCCAAGATGCTGATACGTGTAGTACTGTTCGTCATTCGCAACCGCCTCTTCGTCATGCGATTTGAAGAATGGATCGAGTAGCAGCCCATCCGTCAAATAGGCGACGGGCGTTGTAATGTGCGGACCCAAGTAGCCATTTGTACGGTATCCCAGCGACGGGTGAGTGTTGGCCGGGGGCCCGTCATGGTCCAACGCGTACGCTTGCACAGCCGTACGGATCGTCCGCAGGTCGGCCTGCGCGCGCGACACCTTCGCCCGAATCTGCGCGTTCAGAAAGTTCGGCACGGCGATCGCCGCAAGGATGCCGATAATGGCCACGACGATGAGGAGTTCAATGAGAGTAAAAGCCGCTCTGTAGAAACGCATCGGCAGGCTCCCCAACTAATTGACAAACTCCTGCCATCTTGGGAGTTGAAGGATCTCGGTCTCGTACACCGCCTTCTCCGTCTCTGCCGGGGCGCCTTCTTTCCGAGCGCCGATCAGAATCTCCCTGCGGCCGGGATCGGTAACTTCGATCCAGGGCACCGAATAGATATGGTCGTCGCGTCCGATGGCAATACTCTCCGAAAAGAAGACGCGGCGGCCATCGGTCGTGAAGATCGGGCCGTGGTCGGTGAACTTCTTTTCGTCGATCGCGTAGGTATACAAGTACAGGTTGGATTCGAGGGCGGGCCGCTCCTTCATCTCGACCGCCGGACCGTGCGCGAAATAGAAGATGGTGTTCTGGGGGCCGATCATGAATCCGAGTTGCGTGAAGTACGGGTTTATCGGTGGTTCCTGGCTGGCCTCGTTCCGGAACTTGGCTACGGCGCGAATCGTGCCGGTCTGGGGCGTAAATTCGAAGAGCGTGGTCGATCCAAAGTGAAGCCCCCAGAAACTCTCCGTGTTCGGATTCCACTCGATGGCGCGCCACATGTGATAGGCGGGTTTCGCACGGGCCTCTTCTGTCGAATGAGTAAAGGGAACGCGAGAGAGGTCCAACCCCTCAACCCGATTCACACGTTTCAGCGCGCTGGCATCGTATTTCCAGATCGCGCCACCCTCCAGACAACCGTAAACATAGCCATCGGGGTCGATCGCCAAGCAGCGGCAGATGTGATCCCCCTGCTCCTGCAGACCGCCCCACAGCCGCAGATCGCTCTTGGCGAGATCGTACGAAATGAAAATCCCCGAAGGCCATGTCAAGCCGTACAGAGTGTCCTTTTCGGGATCCATCACCATCGTCATGATCCCTTCGCTTGGAAAGGCTTTGGCGACGTCTTGAAACTGCCCGGTGCTCAGATCGTAGTTGACAAAATGACCGCCTTCATACGGTCTCTTTTCGCCGGAATCGATACCGGCCATTACGTCCTTGTAAAACGAAGTGTGCGTCGCGAACCACAGTTTTCCACGATGCTCATAGATCCGCGTATGAATTTTCCCTTGGGATATCTGTTGGGTGGCGTCCTCACCCAGCACCTCATCCAGTTTGCCAATCAGCTCGGTTTTCCCGGAGTCCGGCTCGAACCGGTACAACCGGCACGCGTAGTCGAGATTGTGGGTATTGGCCGTGAAATAGATGAATCCGTCAGAGGCTTGCACGAGAGAATGATAGCTACAATCGCCTTGGGGGAAGTCGATGGGGAACGCCTTTGCCGTAATACTCGCTTCGACGGATTCGAAGGCGACGGTCGTTTTGCCATCCTTCGGATCGAAAGCAACCTCGGCGTCCTTCTGATCGGCCGCAACCTCGGCATCGGTCGGATCGGCGGCAACCGTGAGCCCTGGAAAGATTGCCAGAAAAAGCACCATATAACGACGTCTTGTTTTCACGCTCTCGTCTCCTCTGTGTCGG
>CAYTDF010000331.1:0-6030 GCA_964436365.1 uncultured bacterium
GGTCACATTTACGCGCGGCGAGGGGGGGCAGAATGAGATCGGCCCCGAATTGGGAAACCGACTCGCTGTGATCCGTGCCGGGGAAATGAACGACATTGCGGCGCTTGTGGGCTGCGAACTGGAAAATCTCGGCGCGCCCGAATTCGGGTACTCAAAGACCGCTAAGGAGACGCTCTCCATCTGGAAGCGCCAAAAACTGGTGCGGCGACTTGTATTCCTCATCCGTACCTACCAACCGGACGTCATCATCACCCACCACGACACGGTGAGCGGGCACGGGCACCATCAAGCGGCCGCCCTCATCGGACTCGAAGCCTATGAAGCGGCGGGGGACGCAAAGCGCTTTTCCAACGACCTTCTGTCAGGGATGATCGCTTGGCAGCCTGTAGCGTTCTTCATGCGGGTCTCCAACGATCCACCCGGCGATGGTGAGATCGTGAAAGTCCCGGTGGGGACGTATGACACCGTTCGCGGAGTCTCGTACGCCGAAATCGGAGCGGTGGCCCTGAAACGGCACCGTTCGCAAGGGCGCTGGAAACAGGTCGATTCTATCGGCAAAGAACCTCGAGACGTTCAATACCAGCGTGTGCGGGCAGTAGCTGGCGTGCGCGGAAGCGAATCCCTCTTCGACGGTGTGGAACCGTATCTCGAACGATCGTGTCCCCAACGGCAGCGTTTGTCTGCGCGTCTCTCCCAACGGGTCGAGGGTTTGGAACGCACGCTCCTCACAGCTAAAGAGATGACGGAGGACCGAGATGGGTTGCTCGGAGCGCTGTTGGATGTTCGCAAGGAACTCGGAGAGGAAGAAGCCTGTCCACTGTTCGTTCGCCGGAAGCAGGACGAATGGCACCGTGCGTTTCAAACCGTGACCGGTGTGCAACTCGAGATTCAACCTCTGGATGAGGCCGTCGTACGCGGGCAGACGTTCGAGATCGCGTGGCGCTTATACAATCCTGCCGGGCACGTAATCCGCAATATCGGTTTGTTGGTGCAACCCGAGGCGCATTGGGAGATTGTGGAAGGCTGTGAGGTCGATCTGCCGAACGATGCGAATGGAGAGGTCCGTGCCCCAGTTGTTTCAGGAACGTTGAAATTGCGAGCCGATCACCCCTGCCTTCCTCCGTGTCCTCCCGGTGCAAGCGATGAGGATGTTTGGGAGATGCGAGGACTCGACCTCGAAACGCTGCAATGGGACGCGGAGGCCCGTCTGGACGCGCTGGTGCATAGCCGAGAGTTTGGCCAGCCGACTCTCACGGTCGCCATTGACGTCGAGATGGGTGGTGTGGCGAACGGGGAGAGCGTGAGAACACGCGTCTCCGATTCGACCGGAATCGAAGTCGTGCCCAGTCTGGAACTGGTGTGCACACCCGACCGAGTATTGGTCCGTGCGGGCGATAGGGAAGCCATCACGGTGAAATGCGAAGTCAGGAACCGGACGCCGGGTGCTCGGCGGGTCGTCCTGCAGCCTGTTTTGCCGACAGGCTGGAGCAGCGAGCCGAATGAGCGAGTGGCGAACGTTGCGACCGAGGACGGTGTGGAGACGGTGTCGTTCTCGCTTAGCTCGAGCTCCACAGCCGAGGACGGTGAGATCGCGTTCCAGGTCAGAGACGAGAAGGAGGCCTTCGTGGCCGAAGACCGCGTAGAAACTACACCGCTACGGGTTCGTACGGCACTGGATATAGAGGGGAACAAAGGTTTACGGGTAGGAATCATTCGCTCCTACGACGATACGCTGGAAATGGCGTTGGCTACGCTAGACGTACCCTGTGAGTCAATCGAGAGCGAGGTTTTGTTGCGCGGTGATCTGGATCGCTACGACACGATTCTGGTAGATATCCGGGCCTATCTGGTGCGGGAAGACCTACGCCAGGGCAACCAACGCCTGCTCGGTTACGTCGAGCGGGGAGGCGTGGCCATCGTTTTCTACCAGAAGGTTTACGAGTGGAACGAAGAGTACGGCAACCCGTCTTTTGCGCCCTACCCGTTGCAGGTTTCCCATGACCGCGTGACGGTCGAGAGCGCGCCGATCACGCTCCTCACGCCGGAGCATCCGTTGCTCACGTGGCCTAACCGGCTGGGGCCGGAAGATTGGGAGAACTGGGTCCAAGAACGGGGGCTCTATTTCGCCGGAGTGTATGATTCGCAGTACGAGGAACTGCTGGAGTCTGTGGATCCCGACGAAGCGCCCCTGCGTAGCGGGTACCTCGCGGCGCGCCACGGAAAAGGCTGGTATGTGTACACTGGGTATGTTTGGTACAGGCAGCTGCGGGCCGGTGTCCCGGGCGGTTTCCGAGCGCTGGCGAATATGGTGAGTTTGCCAATGTGGCCGGGGCCATGAAGATGAGGCTATCCGCAATTTCTTTGGGCGGTGTGCGCGCGGTGGCCCTGTTTGCGGTCTGGGGATGGATGGGTATGGCCTCGTTTGCCGAGCCATACGTGATTCCTCTGTATCCTACTGCCTGGATCGGTGAGGCGACGACGGCCTTCTACCAGAGCGAATCTCTCGGCGAGGACGCGCTGCAACTGGATGCACTCCACCCGGAACGGATCGCGCTGCGGAACTGGTCGACGGAGCTTTCCATCGTACGGTTTGACGGCGGTGTCGACATCTTTCCAACAGAAGCGAGGCCGGAGAGCCCGGCTCGGGTCGCTGCGGCGAGTGCACGCGATCGATTTCAACTTCGACTCGCTTACACGGGGTCTCTGAATCTCACCACCGAACAACTTAGAGCCGTTATCCCGCAAGTCCTCTTTTTACCGACGTCGCGATCGAATCCGGAACCTCCTAACCGGCGCAACGTGCTGATCGTGATGCTCGATACGCTCCGCCAGGACCATACCTCCGCCTACGGCCACGCCTACGCACTCACTCCACATTTAGACGTTGTCCGGTATGTGGGAGCGCGCTTCAACCAAGCATACGCGACGTCTTCATCGACTCGGCCAAGCTGCGGCTCGCTGATGACAGGCTTCTATCCACTGGCGCATGGCTCTGTCCGCAGCTGCACCACCCCGGCGATTCTCTATCCCGGCGCTCCCCGTATCGCAGAGACGTTCCAACGTGCGGGGTACCGGACGGGAGGGTTCTATGCCAACGGTCAGGTTTCGGCGGGTTGTGGGTTTGGCGTCGGGTTCGATACATACGAAGGTCCTATCCTCTCCACGCGAACGCTGTCTTGGATCGATGCGACCGACGACCCGTGGTTTGTCTACGCACACTACATCGCCCCCCACCATCCATACGAACCACCGCCACCGTACGACACGATTTTCACCGGTCAGACCGAAGACGAGGAACACGACCGCTATCTGGGCGAGATCGCGCTTGAAGACCGCCGCGTCGGAGAGCTTCTCGCGGGCATTGCGACGCGGGGGTTGTGGAACGATACGCTTGTCTGGATCGTTACCGATCACGGCGAGGAGTTCTGGGAACACGAGTGGAAATGGCACGGCGCTTCCCTGTATGAGGAGGTAACCCGGGCGGTCTCCCTGGTCTCGTGCCCCTGGTTGACTCCGTTCGGATTGGAGATTGAAGAACCCGAAAGCCTGGTCGATATGCCGGGCACGCTTCGCGAAGTTTTCGGTCTGGAGACGCAGACGGCCGATCAGGGGCTGAGCGTGGCCGGATTGCTGCGGGGGGCCAGTTCCGAGACGCATATCAACCGGACGCTGTACATGCAGCTGTATGCCGGAATCGAGGCCAAGCCGCACCGTGGCGATCGGCAAGGGTTGCTGCGCAGAGGGAGCAAGTCGATCTGGCGTACCACACTTGATACGTACGAACGCTTCGATTTGACCGGCGATCCCGGCGAGACGAGCAACCTCTGGGCGCGGCTGTCGACACCAAGAGAAGATGTGATGAGCGAACTTCGCGGTTTCATGCTTGAGTGCGAAGAGTACGCCGTGCGTTTCCAAGAGCGAGAGATGGAGCCGCTTCCGGAGATGTCGCCCGAGGATCTGGAGAATATCGGCGCTTTAGGCTATACGGGAGAATCTAGTGTATCTCACAACAGTGATATGCAATCGGAAAGCCCTGAGCCCTCGGTCCCCGCGGGCGCTTCGCGCGCGCTACCCAATGAAACTTCGGAGAAACGCTCTAGCCCATGAGACCGGCCCGCTCTTCCATGCAGAATCGCTGCCTATCCTGGACGCTCTTCTGCGTCAGCACTCTCATTCCGCTGGCCTCTGTCGGCACCGGCGAGGCGCAGGAACCAGCGCACCGCGTACGCTCCGCCACAAGCGGCGAGAGGTGGGGGACGGTAGCGCTGTTTCCTCAGAGCGACGAAGCGTTTCGAACGGGGGATTCTTGGGCGCGGTTCTACCAGTCGGAGCCGATCGACCCCGCCACATCCGGTATCGTGGCTGTGGTTACAGAGCCAGTGCGGATTCCGGGCTGGGAGATTCGATTCCGGTATTCTCCTCCAAAACGGACCGCCCATCAGCCGTTCCGTGTGAGCGCTCTGGTTCGCTACACGGGTGGGCACAAACTCGATCCGGAGCTGTTTGTGGCCGTGTCGCCGCGCGTGCTACCGGTTCCGGTTCTCATCCACCAACCGAGTGCCTTGAATCCCACACCCACGAACGTGGTGATTCTGCTTGTGGATGCCTTACGTCCCGATCACCTGCCTGAGTACAAACATCCGTCCGTCATCGCGCCGCATATGAGTCTCTTGGGAGCGTTGGGAACTCGGTTTACGGTTTCGTACGGCGCGAGTTCGTCGACACGGCCGAGCATGGGATCCTTGTTTACGGGGTTGCATCCGCGCGCACACGGAGCGGTCAAACACTGTAATGAGACCGCGGCATTACATACCGGATGCGAGGTCATAGCGGAGGCATTCGAGGACCGGGGGTACGAGACGGCCGGTTTTTGGACAAACAGCCAGGTGGCTCCCGCGTTTGGCTTTGCGCGTGGATTTCAGACGTACGTGGGGCCGCTCGACGACCGTGAGATTACACCGCAAGCAGTACGGTGGCTACGTACGGCGCGCGAACCGTTCTTTCTGTATCTGCACTATTTGGCTCCCCACCATCCTTATGAGCCTCCGGCCGCGCTGGCGGGGCTCTACGATAACACGACGGGTGACGACGAGCACAACCGCTACTTTGGGGAGATTACGGCGGAGGATATGCGTATCGGAGGTGTTTTGGCCGAGCTGGCACGGCTGGGTATGTTGGACCGGACGCTGATCTGGTTGCTATCCGACCACGGCGAAGAGTTCTGGGAACACGGATGGAAACATCACGGGTCTACGCTCTACGATGAATCTTTGCGTACGGTTTCACGTTGTTTCTATCCGCCCGGTGTGGCGCACGGGCAGACGGTCGAGACGCCGGTCACACATGTGGATATTTACCCCACCTTAGCGGATATCTTCTCCTGGCCCGAAGCCGAACGCGGTGGAGAGGGTGGAACGGCGCTCTCAGGCGGGCATAGTCTGCTGCCCCTGCTCGAAGGTGGGAAACCGCCCGTGTGGAGAGAACGTGCGCTGTTTGGCCATCACAACGGCGGTAGCGAGCCGGGGAAGCACGAGTCGGACAAACAGTGCATTCTTCAGAAGGGCCTGAAGCTGATCTGGTGGCCAGAGAAGGGACAATGGGAGTTGTACGATCTGAACACCGATCCCCTTGAGAAGAAGAACCTGCTTGCGGACGGCTCAGTGAGCGAAAAGCCTCCCGCCTCCCGCGTCGAGTCTATGAAGAGAGCGCTTCAGGATAAACTTGAGCGTATAGACCGGCTCGGTGAAACGTTGAAGACTCAGTCTGTACCCATGGGGCATTTGACGGAAGAGCAGATCGAGAATCTCGAGGCTATGGGGTACGGGCGATGAGGGTGCGAGAGGCTCTAAAGGGATATGGATCCTTTAATCGACATCCTCAATATACCATCCCTCCACGTGCCTCAGATACTTTGGAGTCCGTAGTATCGGAAAGGCCATGAACTGTACAAGCGTCTCAAGATGCTTCCTATCCGGGAGTTTCCTCAGCCTAAATTACATTTATCAAATGCTCTTATAAATGTTTCCTGTA
>CAYTDF010000332.1:0-5986 GCA_964436365.1 uncultured bacterium
CCTGTCAAGCAGGACTCGGGTTTCTCACGAGAAGAACGTCCCGTTGGCACGAGGCGGAACAGCGCTTCGCGCGCTATTGGAGGTGACTCCTATCACTCGCTTTTGAGAAGCGTTCCGAGGAGAATAGCGGGAAAACCTTCGATTAGCCTAAACGTGTTGAGACGGGCAACGCAACGGACCCCCGGCACCGGAAGAGCGTCGACGGGTATTGTCCAAACCCGCCATTTGCGCCAACTTAGAGCGTCTGTCGAGAGTTTCTTCCAGGAGGGCGCGCAAAAGGTCCCGCTAGCCGGGCGCCCAGGGCTATCCCGTTGGAAGCGACTCTTGAAAGAACCATGATCTGTCCGGTTGCGGCTGTCCCCGCCACCCGCCCGAGCCGATGCCACATACGCACACAAAATCAAGCGCAGGGCGCACCGTTTCGCGCGACCGGTTCGTCGCGCCGGTCCTCTTTCTGGGTCTGTTCGGCCTGTTTCTCACTCAACTCGCCCCGGGGCTGACCTGGGGCGACGGTCCCGAACTGACTGCGGCGGCCACCACGCTGGGCATCCCCCATCCGCCCGGCTATCCGCTCTACACACTCCTCGGCAAGACCGCCCTCCTGTTCCCTTTCGGCGCGGTCTGCTGGCGACTGCATCTGCTCTCGGCGCTCTGTATGGCGGGCGCGGGAACGGTTGGCGCGGCGTTGATCGAAGGGATCCTAAGAGATATCGAGCCGAGTCTGAAACGGCTCGAACGCCACATTCTGGCGGCGGGAGGGACCGCCGTGCTCTTTTTCGCGCCAATCGTCTGGTTCCAGGCCGTTCAGACCGAGGTCTACGCCCTGGAAACGCTCCTGACAGCCGGGCTCCTGCTCTTGTTGACGAAGAGCGCCGGTAACGGCCGTGGCGGGGCGAAGCGCGCAACGGTGGCCATGCTCGCCGGGTGCTGTCTGGTGCACCATTATCTCGCCGCGCCGGTTCTGCTGCTGGCGCTGGGGATCTCAGTGTGGGAGGTGTTTCGGGGACAACCCGGCAGTACGGGAGAACCCGCGCCGTTCAAACGGCTTCTGGGGCTGCTCTGGGGACTTATCCCCTTGAGTTTACTACTTGTCCTACCGCTTCGAAGCCTGCAAGAGCCCCCGATCGCTTGGTTCACCCCCCATACCGGAGAAGGATTTCGAGGGCTGATACTGGGTGGAGACTTCGCCCGAAACTTTGCAACCGGGTTGCAAAACTGGTCCTCGCAGAGCCCGGGCGCGATGACGCTCGACCTACTCTATTCCTTGGCAGCCTGGGGTCCCATCGACACCCCCGGGAACACCGTCCTCTGGCTCCTCCCCTGGGGAATCGCCCTTCTGGGATTGGCACGGTTATGGACGCAGCGCCGCACGGTGGCCCTCCTCTGGCTTGCCCTTCTGGCGGCGCACCAGATCTTCTACATGGTCTATTGGGTGGCCGACCGCGCCACATTCGCAGTACCGGCGATCCTGCTGTGGGCGCTGCCCCTGGCGACCGGGCTCGCCACGCTTCGGCGTTGGAGCCAACAACGCCAGTTGTCGCTGGCCGCGGGCGGAGTGCTCGCTCTCGGTCTGCTCCTGCCGCTCATGGCCTACCGCCTCAACAGCCCTGGCATAGCCGCCCGGCTGATCATTCCGTCGCGGGGCTACGCCGAATTCGTCGCCGACCGTCTACCGCCCGGCTCTCTGTACATCACCGGCTCCTGGGAGCCCACCGCGGATAACGAGTTGTATCCCCTGCAATACCTGGACGCGGTCGAACATGGCACCGATGGCCGGGAGACCATCGGTGCGGGATTTGTGGGCTACGCCTGGTATCGAGAGCAACTCCGCGATCGAGGGATCGTCCCCGCGCTCGACACCACAGCCCCCAACTACCGGGCGGTCTCCTACAGACTGTGGCGCGAAAACCCTGAACTGAAAGGCGTTTCACCCATCCAAGTGGCGCGCCGCGCCTGGCTGGAAGAACTCTTCACGGCTGTGGTACGGCCCGAGATGAAACGGCGAACTGTTATGCTATCCGTGCCCCCAGACATCCACGCCCGGCCACCGGCCGCCATTCCGCTGTGGGCGACCGTTCAGAGCGCGACCGATACGCCACGCAGAGGGTTGGATATTACCGAAGAACTCCTGGAATCCCTGCCGGATGACGTGATCGACTATCTCCCGCATATCCCCGGTACCACCCCATGGACCGGGGGAGTGGTGCGGCTCGAGGAGGTGCGGCGTTGAACCCCGAAAAACCTATCGCCCTGCTCCCCAAATGGGGTGGCCGATGCGCAACAGCGTTGCTTGTACTCACGCCGCTGCTCCTAACGCCGCAGGTTTTCGAGCCGTATCTCGTGGGCAAGCGGGTCGTCGTGGAGTTGTGTTCGCTGCTATTTCTCTTCCTCTGGGCCCACGACCGTCTGACGGGGCACCCGTCCGCGTCGTGGCGAACGCCTCTGAACGCTTGCCTCTTGGCGCTGCTGCTGGTGACGGGCGTCTCGATTCTCGGTGGATGGCGCAACGGCGGTCAGCTGTACCGGTACCGGACACTGCTGACATGGATCGCGCTGGGATGCACATTTGTCGTTCTCATCCGGGGCGGATGGCGAATCGACCGAGTTCAACGTTGGTTGCTGATTCCTTGCTGGTTGGTTGCGGCAATCGCCCTTTTGCAGCATTTCGGGTGGCGGGGTCCTCTTAACATGCAGCCCGCCGGACCGGACTGGCGTTTTTCGATCGTCTCGACGCTTGGCAATCCCAACTTCGTCTCCGGCTACTTGGCTATTCTCGTTCCGGTCGTGCTGATCCAAGGTCTTTACCGCTCGTCATCGCGGTTCTTCTGGCTCGCCTGGCTCCCCGGCTGGCTGCTGATCCTGGGCACGTTGCTGATGACCTTCACCGTGGGCGCATGGCTGGCGCTGGCGGTGGCGGCGCTCGCAACCGGTGGACTGGTCCTGGCACGGAGGGGTCTCCCTCTTCCCGCCAAGAGCCGTCTGGTGACGGTGCTCACCGCCAGCCTCCTGGTTGGACTCTGGGCCTTCACCGACAATCCCACCAACGGTTTTCCGAGAGGAAACGGAGTTCTGGATATGGCCAAAGCCTCGCCTCGGTGGCGGGGCGGCACCGCCGGACGGATTTTCAACTGGAACGTGGCCCTCAGCATGATCGAGGAGAATCCGGTCTTGGGGGTGGGCTTCGGCAACTTCTACGGATTGAACGAGACCTACGGGGGTGTGGTTCGAGAGAGACTCGGGTATGTCGAGCACGCGCCGCTGCATGCGGGTGTCGATCAACCTCACCAACTACCGCTGGAGTTGGCCGCCGAAGCCGGACCGCTCGGCGCGTTTGTCGCGTGGTGGCTGCCTTGCGTCGTGGTGGCGCTGGCCTGGCGACGGTTACGCCGGGAGCCGGAGCGCCGTCTCGATCTGATTCCCGCCACCCTGGGAGTCCTGGTGGCGACGGTTCATGGTTTGGTCAGTTTCCCCACACATCTACCCGCCAGCGCGCTGGCCGCAGTCTGGTGCATCGCGGCGATCGCCGCCCATCCCCATCCCCCGTCCGCGCCTCTTCCAGCCCGGCGCTGGGCATTGGCGCCCGTGGGTGCGTCTCTCTTGGCGGCGGGCCATCTCTGCTCGCTCCCGTTCAGAGCGGAAGCACTCGCGGCAACTGTCAAGACAGGGTTCCCACCGGGCTTTCCCGAAGAGGGTATCGCGCGGATGAGCGAAAAGAACATCCAGATCGCCGAGAGAGCTGCGTACCTCAATCCCTACAATGAGACGATCTGGATGCAGCTGGCGTCCGCTCGTTTCGCGGGAGCGGATCCGGTGGGCGCTCGGGAGGCGCTGGAGAGTTCACTGGCCCTGGTCGAGCGGCTCTACGTGCACCGCTCGCTGAAGAACGCGTATCTTCGTGAAGGCGATGTCGCCCGCGCGATCCACCATCTGGAGGCCATGACGCGACTGAACTCGGGCCACATACCGTATTGGGAGGATTTACTCTTTCTCCAGCAGGAGACCGGGCAGCCTACGGGCGAGACAAAGCGGTGTTTGCAGGCGCTCCGCGAAAAAAGTTCCTGACCGGACTCCGGTGAGGGGCTGGCGGGACCGCAGCCAATGCCATACGATAGAGTATGGCTTGTTTGCCTGAAAACCGGCCTCCAGACGTGCCTCGTAGCGTCGGCGGAGGGGAAGAGATCGTACCAAGAAACATGGAGCGATTCCGCGCCTCATTTTCAAGCGATCCATGCGAGTGGGTCCACGTGCGCCTTCTTTTGCAGGCCATGCTGGACCTCTACCAAGTACCGCCGCGTGAAACGAACTTGATCGCCCTCGCTGTCGATGAGGCCTTCACCAACATCCTCCGCCATGCATACGACGAAAAGACCGATTGCCCTATCGAATTCCGAGCCGGGCACAAAGACGGTGTTTTGTCCATTGAGTTTCAGGATTTCGGCGAAAAATGCGACCCGTCCAAGATCAAGAGCCGCGACCTCGACGACATTCGCCCCGGCGGGCTCGGTGTCCACATCATCAAGTCGGTTTTCGAGAAGGTCGAATACGATACCTCTCCCGAAAAGGGAACCGTCCTGAAGCTTTATAAGAACCTGAACGACCCCGGGCTGTGCTGAGGGGAAGAGGTGTAAAGACCCTACTCGTCAAGAACACGTAGACGGCCCCACTTGGTGCCGAGGGTGAAGCGGTCGATGAGACTAGTGCGATTTCAACGCTCTTACCGACGGACCGTCTCTAGACACGTCGTAAACATAGGCTCCACCGTTCAACGCCTCGCCGTTCTCTCCGACGATTGCAGAGTCTTCGGTAATTTCCATGGATGTGCCATAGTCACCGGTCGAAATGCTCGATGCTCTTTTCAAGAGCCGCGACAGATCCCATAGCCCCTTATTCCGCCTGTAGGCATAGGCCCAGCCGGTGCTACTGCTTACGGCAAGCCGATCACCATGAACTGCAAGCGCCCTGCCGAAGATAGCCCTTTGCACGGGATTCGGAGCCGTAAGTCTCTCGCTTTGGAGCCAACGTCTATCGTCCCGCACAAAGATGTAAACGGCCCCGTCGTCGGCAAACATTCCATCGCGATGTGTCGCGCTGATGAGGATGGTGTCGGCTTCGATCGCCACTTGATTCCCAAAACGGTCGCCCGCCGCCGCATCTGACGCCGTCAGTTTGGCGGTGTACTGCCAACCGCCATCCTCTCGTTCAAAAACGTAGGCCGAGCCGGCCCCATCGCCCGCGTCATCGTCGTAACGGGAACCGATCACCACCGTTTCGCCGGACAGTGCTACTTTAATCCCAAACTCGTCGAATGCCGCAGCATCCGGAGCCGTCAGTTTGGCTTCTTGGTTCCACGCCCCGTTCTCGCGGGTGAACACGTACGCCGCTCCAGCGTTGAATCCTCCAGAATCGTTGAAATGGGAACCCGCGACGAGCGTGTCACCCTCGATGGAAAGCGCCAGACCGAAACTGTCTTCCGCTGCACCGTGCGGCACCGTCAACCGGGCTTCTTGATTCCACACGCCATCTTCCCGGGTAAACACGTACACGGCACCTGCGGCGTACCCCCGTATCGTATCTTCCGCGTATGCGCTTACCGCCAGTGTGTCTCCAGAGATCGCCACTGAATAGCCGAATTCCTTTCCAATCGGTGCGTTGATGGGAAAGAGCCTGGCTTGACGGGCCCATTGCCCGTGGTCGTTCACAAAAATATAGACTGCGCCTGAGTAGTTTAGGGCGTAGACTCCACGCGCACCTACAGCGATCGTGTTGCCGGAAGACGCCAGAGCGTATCCATAGTGTCTATCGATACCCGCATAGGCGGGATCCTGCATCAGTGGAGTTTCAGGGAAAGGCGAATAGGCTCCAGCGCTGAAAACGGTCTCCCTGGTGGCGCACGATACAGCGAGTAGAGGCAAAATTGCGATGAGAGGTATGTGGAGTATGTGCCATAGTTAGTTGAATTTGAAGCGGCTCCCAACCTCTGGTTGAA
>CAYTDF010000333.1:0-2122 GCA_964436365.1 uncultured bacterium
TTTCGGATTCCTGTCGATTGTGATCGGTCTTTGCAGGGTCGGCATGTACGGTGGCGGCATAGACATCCCGAGTGTGTGAATCGTGTCCGAAGACGGCAGAGACAGGCTCAGCGCGGACGAGTCCGTTGCGTGGAGTGACGGCAGCCGATACGGCTGGGCTACTGCCCTCGGGTACATAAGCACCGACGTTCATGGCTACCTCCTTTCCAAAGCTTGTTTCGCTCTCTTCTCACCCGATTACCGATTCGCACGTTGCGAGTGCGAGACCGGCGAAGGGGGTAAAGGAGGGCGGAACCTTCGTTCCGCCCTCCAGGAAACACTTTCCGGGTTATGTCCAAGTCTGCGCGCTTTACCCGAGCAAGGAGAGGAATCCCTGCGAGGTGAAGTTCGCTTGCGCCAAAATGGATATACCGGCCTGCAACATAACCTGGTTCCGCGTGAACTCGCTGCTTTCGGAAGCAACGTCCGCATCGCGCAACCTCGACTCGGAAGCGGTCAAGTTCTCGGAGGAGACCGACAAGTTGTTGATCGTTCCTTCGAGACGGTTTGTGGCCGCACCCAAGAGTGAACGCGTTCTGTACACCTGGTCGAGCGCCTCATCGATGATGTCCAACGCCTCGTTGGCGCCATCGATCGAGGTGATATCGATGTCCTGCAGCGTACGTCCGCTGCCTTCACCGAAGCCCAGGTTGGCCGAACGCAGGTCGCCCACGGAGACCTGGAAGTTCTGACCGGAGAACGCTCCGATCTGGAAGTTCATCGAGTTGTTTGTGGTCGTCAGAATGACGGTGGTTCCGGCGTCCTCACCACCCGACTGCTTCGTCACGTTGACGATGTTGTCGAAATCGATGGTCGTGGTTTTCGCCGTTCCGACCTCGACCGACCGGCCGTCGATGAACTGCACGTTCTGGTCGCCAGCGGAGAAGAAGACTTCTGGACCGCCGTTGAGCTTTCCGACGTATTCGGCTTTGGTTGTCTCGAAGATATCGGTACCGGCCGTCAGGCCTTCACCGATCCGCATGGTAACCTCCGGCGTCGGCACACCGTCGACCGTCGATTCCGCTCCGAAGAGGGTTACGACGTCACCGGCGTTCACACGCACAGAGGGACCGGAACCGACCTTTACGGTCGCCTGTTCCGCGAAACCTTCCTGAAGCAGGATGGCATCGTCACCGATGGTGATCGCGTTGTTCGCACCGTTGGAGTTATCGACGTTGAAGGTTAACGTGAAGGTGATCTCCGAATTGTTGCGGCCCGTCTCGTCGATGAGCTTGATCGTGCCCTCGGACGAGTACGTCGCGATCGCACCGTTGAACACCTGCTGCAAACCGGTAGCGTCGTACTTCCGCGAGTTCAGCTCCTTGATGAGACCGGAGATACTGTAGATCTTACCGGCGTTTAAGACATCCGTATTGGTATCGTCGGCGGCAGTCGTCGTGACCGTGAAGATCTTCCCAAACGTGGTCCCATCCTGGTTGGTGCCCACGAGGTCGATTGTGGTATTGGCATTCAGAGTCGAGTATCCGGTATAGACACTTCCCTCCAAAGTACCGTTGATCACCGCATTGTTGAGCGAACCGCCGCGCTGGAAGATAGCGCCGGTTTGATCGGTGAAAGCCACCGTGCTCTGCACCGTGCGCTGCTGAGCGGCCTGCACATCCTCGACGGTAATCGCGAACTGCCCCGAATCAAACGTCGATCCGGTAATCGCAGCCACGTTGTTGCCGACCGTCCCAGTGTTTTGGTAAGAGCTGTCGTAACCGATGATGCCACCGGTATCGAACGTCGTGCGGGTTACGCCCTTGGACTCCGTTTTGGTCAGGTTGGCTCGCACCAAACCGATGTCGACACTGGCCAGGCTGAAACTCTGGTCGCCGTCCGTGGCCGTCAGCAGAATCCGGCCGCCGGTGGCGTGGAACGATGCCGAAATGTCGAAACCGGTGTCCACATTGGCTCCAAACAGAGCCGCTTCCGCCGCACTGATGGCGACGTTGATCGCCGAAGCGAGACCCGCTCCAGTGGTACCCGCGTCGACAGACAGAGCCCCGGCAAACTTCGTGACGCCGTCCGCGAGCACGCCGGAAAAGACGAAGTCGTCGGCGACGGCGACGGAAACATTGTT
>CAYTDF010000333.1:2132-5986 GCA_964436365.1 uncultured bacterium
GTTGAAGAAGCCGTTTCCAACCAGGGCGACACCGGAACCGACGGCGGCCGCGCCTAAGGAGACGGAGGTTCCAAAAGCGGCGTTGGAGATCGCAATGTCAGTCGCGTCCACGGTCCCGAGAGAAAACGCCTGCTGACCACCGGCGGCGTCGCCCGTGACCAGCTTGTGGTTCTGGTTTGTAACTTTGATGATGTTGAGATAAGCGTTCCCCTGATTCAGGGTACTGGCGACCGGGGAGGCGTCGATCGTAAAACCCGCATCGACCTGTCCGGCTTTCACATCGGTTGATATCTTGAAATCGCCGTTGAGCAGGAAGTTCGTGTTGAACTGAGTGGTGTTACCGATACGCGTGATTTCATCGACGGTCTGGAACACCTCGTCCTGCAACGCTTTCCGCGCCGCCAGGTCGTTCACGCCTGTATTGGCGGCCTGAACGGCCAAAACGCGCATACGATTCAGACGCACTGTGGTTTCTTCCAGCGCGCCTTCCGCAATGTTGATAACGCTCATGCCGTCTTGCGCATTCGCAATCGCCCGGTTGATACCGGTGAACTGCGCTTTTAAGCGCGAAGCGACTGTCAAACCCGCCGCGTCGTCACCGGCGCGGTTGATTCTCAGACCGGACGACAAGCGTTCGATCGACTTGCTCATACGAACCTGGGTCATCCCCAAGTTACGCTGCGCGTTGATGGCGCCTAGATTATTATTGACTCGACTAAGACTCATTGTTTTCTTCCTCCATGAAGGGCCGCGTCAGCTTCCTAGCTGAACGGTTGGGGATCGTGTCCCCGAATCGATTGATGACGGCTTCCTTCGTAATCCACCGAGGTCCGTGACCTCCTCAGCGGCGAAGTGGGGGTGCCGACGACCCCATGCCTTCTCCAAGGCATTTGCGAGCGAACGTTAAGAGATCGTTTCCGTGGACCGGAAAGAGCCCGATCGGCCCGCTCGTGACTCCCGAGGCGTTTGGCTCGGGTAACATCTTTTGTAAGTCACCTTTCTCATCAGACTGAATGGCTTCTCCAAGTCCTTCGCTGATGTCATAAAGTATTCATTAAAGTTGAGTAAGACGGTTGTTTTTCACAAAACACCGTTGTTTTTCGTTGGTTTCTTCCAACAGAACTAGGGTTTCTTGCCACGAAGCCGAGATGCGAGGTTCCATCGCCTCGTGAAAGATCTCAGAAAGGGAGTCGAAACATCGCTCAAAGGGAGTTCCAATTCGACGAAAATCGACGGCCCCAGCGAGGGGGACGCTTTGAGGGGAGTGACAGAAAGAACTTCCAAGAAATTCTTGAATTCGACCGAAAAACATTCTGATCTTCCTCCGCGAATGGCCGGGTCCGTGTCCTTGCGGATCCGAGGGGAATCGCGTCCCCAATAACTCCTGTCGGCTTCCTTATCCGACCCGCCGAGGTCCGTGACCTCCTCGACGGTGGAGCGGTCCATTACTTTGACCTGTAGGTGGTATCGACCACGTCGCGAACGAAGTTGAGCAAAAAAATGACATTTCCCGATAATGAAGAAAAATTGGCCTCGATTGGCATTTTTTCCGCAAGAACAGTCAAGAAAGACGGTGGGCCGGTCGAAAAGCCTTCTTTTTGCTCCCGCGTAGCGCTTCCGAACGTTCTCTCCGCGCTATCGCCCCCGGAACGCATGCTCTAGGCTCAACGCGATGTCGTGCGTGAAACAGCTGATTCCCGACCCGAATCTCTTCTCTGCCAACCGGCGGGCCCTGGCCACCCGAGGCACGCCCCAGAGCTCGCTAGCCAGGCTCGAACTCGAGAGGACCGAGCCGCTCTTGGCGGTCCAAACCCCGGCCGGGCTCTTTCCCTGCCTAAGAGAAGGGGCGCAGGATGTTCGTCCGTTGGAGGATCCAGACGATCCCCAGCGAGCGGCCCAAACGTGGCTGGCGGGATTGAAAGACGTCACCCTCCCCGGGGGACATCTCGTTCTCTTTGGGCTGGGAATGGGCCATGCCCTGCGCGCGCTGCTCGAACGAGCCGACGAGGAGACCCTCTTATGGGTCGTGGAACCCTGCCGTGAGGCCGCTGCGTTGGCTTTGGGCCTTCTCGACCTCGGACCGGCCATTCAGAACCCCCGTATCCAGTGGAGTCTTGGTGAGTCCCCCGAGGAGCTGGCGGGCCGGATCAATCAAGGCGAGTCGCTCAGTCGGCTCGGCGGTCAGGGTCTAAACCTACTGGTCACGCCTTTCGCCAAAGCCCTCCATCCTCAGGCGGCGCAAGCCTACGCCACCGCCATCGGCGGGGTGGTCCGGCAAGCCAAACTCAACATCGAAAGCAACGCCTACCAGCAGGTTCACTCTCTGGAGAACATGAAGTCGTCGCTTCCTCTGCTGACCCGTCGACGCGGTACAGGAGGTCTCTGGGGAGTCTTGGCGGGCACTCCGGCCATCGTGCTCGGCGCGGGCCCGTCGTTGGAGGATCACCTCGAGCGTCTGGCGGCCGTCGCGCCCCGCGCCGCTCTCATCGCCGTGGATACCGCGCACCGAACCTTGCGCCGCGCCGGGATCGCGCCCGACCTGGTCCTGAGCATCGACTTCACACCCCTCAACGCCCGCCATCTGGAAGAAGGCCCCATCGGGAACGAAGTGTTGGTGGCTCACCCCGGAGTCCACCCCAGCATCTTCGAACGCTTCTCCGCCGACTCCACCGTCGGTGTGAACACCTGCAACATCCTGGACCGGGCGATCGTCGGCAGGCCTCTACCGCGAATACTGGGTTTAGAGACCGCACTGGGCAGCCTCCGCACCGGCGGCTCCACCGCTCATGCGGCGTGCTCCTTGGCCCGGATGTTGGGTGCGGGGCCGGTTTTACTTCTCGGAGTGGATCTATCTTTTCCAGGAGAGCGGCTCTACGCGCAGGGTGCCGTCCAGCTGGAGTTAGAGGGGATCGACACGGTGGGCGCGGAGCGCATCCAAGCCGCTAGCAACGACGGAGAAGGCGTCTTGACCAACAGGATGTTTCACCAATTCGCCCAAGAGATGGGCTTCCTGGCGCAGCATCAGGGCATCGACGCCGTGAACCTGGCTCGGCAGGGGACAGTGCTTCCGGGGATTCCGTACCGAGACTGGGAGACGGCGATCCAAAGCCTCCCCCCATCGCCCGTGAATGCCCTAGAACGCGTGCGTAACCGGCTCGCGAACTCGCCGCCCGTCACGAACTGCGGAAGGCCTCCGCGCGGCCTGCCTAACGACCGAGCGACGCATCGATGAGGTCGCCTCGGAGTTCTCCAAGCGGAGCCGAGCCGTACGAAAACTCGATTCCGCTCACGGCGCGGCCTTCCGGGAGCGGTTCAAAGCCCTGGTGGGGCCGATCTACCTCACCGCCTCGAAAGACCCTTTCCTGACCATGCTGTTCAAGTATGTCGAACCCTCCTGGGCTCAGTTCATGGCGACGGCGTCGGCCTGCTCGGAGGCTCGACATCGGAGGCCAACGAGACCGCCAGGGAGCGGTTCGAGCATCTCCTTCGCGAGCTCGTTCGTGCGGCAAGAGTCTATCGCACCGCACTCGCGGAAGTCCGCACCCGTCTGTAGGAATCCGGGCAAGGCCCCACCGGTTCGGCCGCTCAATTGGGAGCGGGGACCGGCCCGTGACAGCCGATCCCCGTCCAACAATCCTCCAGGGTTATTCTTTACGTTCTTGACTAAGGCTCTCCAACCTAGCCAAGAAGCGACAGGAATGTTTGTGGCGTGAAGTTCGCCTGGGCCAAGACCGAGACCCCGGCTTGCAGTTTCACCTGTTGCGCCGCGAAGATGGACGATTCAGCGGCGATGTCCACATCGCGAAGTCGAGATTCGGAAGCCGTCAGGTTTTCAACTGAGACCGAAAGGTTGG
>CAYTDF010000334.1:0-5984 GCA_964436365.1 uncultured bacterium
CTGGTGCGCGCCTCGCAAATCGCGATCGGGCATCTGAACGATCTCGGTATCGAGGTGAATGGAACGAAGGGCACGTTGCGCTGGCGGCAAGAGGACTCCGACCGGATTTCGATCAGCCTTCCCGGGCAACCGGACCGCGATTACTGGCGGGGCAGCATCAGCGCTAACGACGGTTTCCTGAAGAAACTGCCGAAAGCCCTGATGGATGAGATCACCATTCCTCCGGGACACGCCGAGGCTTTCCACGACGCGTTCGCGCGCCTGCACCGTTGCTTCGAGGTGGATGTGCGGAAGTACAAGGCGAACAAAGCGTTCAAATGCGATGGCAGCAAGTATGCCAACGTCGCCGACGGCCGGGTTGGAATGGCTTTTATCGAAACCGCTCTGAAGAGTAGTAACAAGAACGGCGCTTGGGTGAAGATGCCCTAATCTGTTTCGGTATCCTCGTGCCCCTCGATACAAAATAGAACCTACCGGTTCAATTTCACTCGGGAACACGGGAACTTGCGAAAACGAACCTCTCCGGAATTCACGGACGAGCCAAAGAATACGGGGTGTGGCTCATTAGCCGCACCCCGTTTTTTCGCGTCTTTTCCAGCCCGGGACGCTCTATTCACCCGGGAATTTTTCGGTAAATGGGAATGTCTCGTCCATCTCCGACGCGGAGAGCTCGGCGACAAACGGCGCGAGACGCTCGACGACGGCCTCGCAAATCGTTTCCCCTTTTTGAGCGGTCGCCTTTCTCGGGTCGCCACAGGTACTGTCGCGCGTCAGCAATTTCCAGTCTCGCGACGTCTTCACCCAGCCTTTTTCGAGGGCCTCGAAACGAAACGGTCTGTGCGCACCATCCCCCATCCGTTCGGGATGACAGAGCTCGGGGAAGAGATGGAGACAGACACTGGTTTCCATCTCGTCGGCGTGGTCGCCGCCCTTGGCCTCGACAAGCTTTTCGGCGACATCTCCCGCAGCACGCCACCAGTCGACCGCGCCGATGAAGAGATCTTTCCGTAAGGCCAGTTCCCTGACCAATGGCGCGAAATCGTTGCCTCCGTGGCCGTTGAAGATGAGTACTTTTCGAACGCCGTGATGTACCAAAGAGTCCAAGATGTCCAGGATCATGCGGTCCACGGTCTGTTGCTTGACATGAATCGCCATGGGGAACCCCAACTGATTGGCATCGATTCCATAAGGAATTGTGGGTAACACAAGTATCTTGGCGCCGAGTTCGGCCGCTTTCTCAGCCACGCGGTTGGCGAGGATGGTGGCGTGGAAAGAGTCGTTGCCATACGGGAGATGCGGGCCGTGAGGTTCGGTGGCTCCCACGGGGAGCAAAGCCACCTCGGGGACGTTGCCGCAGACTTCGTCATAGGTAATGTACTGAAGGCTTTGAGGGCTTTTGAACATTTAGTGTATCTCCCAAGAGTGATTTGCGATTGGAAACGCAGAACGCCCGGCCATCGGGGGCACTTCGTGCGCCCTACCTGAAAGAACTTCCGAGAGCCGCTCTGGAGTATCTCCCAAGTATAGTTGTCGGTTGGAGGACGTCCCGCAGTCTCTTCCGGTGGAATGAACATTCGAGAGACGCTCTGGAATCCTCTCGCGGGCAGATTTAAGGTATGCTTGAGACTCGCCCCTCCGAAATAAGGAGCGGGCGGTCTCCTCGACATCTCCATCTTGCCGTGCAAGAACGACCGGCGAAACGGAACCCCGTGAACATGGCAAATCTCAAAAGCAGCGAAGGACGAATCAAGAGAGCGCTTGCGTGCCTCGAAGGTGGTCCGACCTCCGGTGACAGCCAGCATACCTTCGAGGGTGTCTTTGAACTCCTCAGTCTTCTGCACACGTCCATCGAGAGCTCGCCCGGTATCCCTGGGGAGTTCCGAGATCGGGCCGAGGATACGGTTCATCAACTGACCGCGATGATGGATACGCTCGTCGACAGATTCACGGAACTGTCCCGGAAGATCGGTGAGGCCGAGGATATGCTGGCGATCGAGCATGAATCGATCCAACTGTTGGATGCGGTGACAACGGAACTGCGGGAGATGCAGCTAGAACTCGAAGATAAGAACCGTACCCTGGCCTACCAGGCGGATCACGACGGCCTCACGGGCCTCTGGAATCGCCGCTATGTGAGTGATGCGCTACGAAGTGAGGTCGAGCGCGGACGGCGCTACAAGCGACCGTTGTCGGTCGTGCTGTTGGATCTCGACCGATTCAAGACGGTCAACGATACACACGGTCACCAGGCGGGGGACGCCGTGCTGCGTGCCCTGGCCGAGACCATCAGGAAGACGGTCCGTGACTCCGATATCGCGGGACGTTTTGGGGGAGAAGAATTTCTGACACTTCTGCCCGAAACGGACGTCGACGGGGCCGTACATTTCGCCAAGCGCCTGCTGGTGGCGGTGAGGGAGCTTGAAATTGCGCACGAGGGCCAAGTGCTGCGGGTGACAGCCAGTCTCGGCATCATGGAGTGGAGCGCGCGCACGGAAGAGATTACCATGGATGAGATCGTGCGCCGTGCGGATGTGGCCTTGTACCGGGCGAAAGATTCCGGACGCGATCAATACGCGGTGTGGAACGAATCTCTCGATGGCGGCTAACCGTAGGCCGACCCAACACGTTGACCTCATGACTGTTCTCTGTGATGATGACTAGACGTTCTTTGGAGCGATGGTTGGAGGTCGACGTATGCCTGAAACGTTTCGAAACAGACTGTACGGCCCGTGGCTCTTGTGTGGGCTGCGCGCCGCCTGGGTTTCAGTCGTTATCGGGGCCGTGTTCTGCGCGTCCTGCGGCGTCGACCCGACGCTCTCCTACACTCCCGTTTGGATCCGAGGCGGTCTGGCGTTTGAGGACAAGAGCGGGCTGCTCAAAGAAGTCGGCATCGACGGCGTAGAGATGCCCCTGAATCTCGCGACGAAGCCGGGCATGGCGGTGGTCGAGTATCCGTGGACGCCGGGAGAGCGGCTGTCTTTGACATTCGACCGTAACTGGCTTTCCTCACGTGTGATTCCCCCACCGAGCGTCTCGCGATTGACCCCACCTCAGAAACCCACGCCATTGTTGCTGCTGAGCTTGGATATCGAAGATACTCTGTCGCTTCTCTCAGGGAGCGCTAGCCCCGCCCAGCCCACGTTCGCTGTCTTGGACGGTGCGGGGCGTCATTTGGCTGTGGGGTCCTCGGACGGAGCGGTGGTGGTCTACACCCTCCCCAGCGGGAATCTCTTGTGGCGGAAACAGATCACCGAAGGACACGCCAAACAAGCCTCCTTCTCGCGCGATGGGAAAATGCTGTATGTGGCCGAGCAATCCCGCGATGGGTTTCTGTACGCCGTCGATCTCGATGCGGACGGTTCGCGTTTCGGCGAAGTTCTGTGGACATTCCGCCTGGCCGACGATCTGGGGAGTGAGGGGGCGGCCGCCCTGGAAGGCGACACGTACGCGTGGGTGCAGCTTCCGGGCCCCTATCGCGTACACGTTCTCGGAAATGGCGACGTTCTGCTACTGGGTTGCCATTCGTGGGACGATGCGGACGGCGGTCACCAGCGGTCACGTCTCTATTGCTTCTCCCCCGACGGTAAAACTCGTTGGAGATGGCCCGACGAAGGCGTTCTGCCTCTGGTCGCGACTTGGATGGACGCGTGCAGTGCGGGCGGGACAATCGCCGTGGTGGCCGAGGACCGCTTTTGGGGGACGGTCGATCCTCCAGGGGCGTATCGAGCGGGGAGCCTCTATGTGCTGAACGGCGAGGGCCAGCCGACCGCTTCGGAAACGTTCGATTCGCCTAAGACGTATTTCCAGACGATCAACTTCTGGCGCGGTGTCGCTGTGCGCCCGGATGGGGATGCGGTGACCGTGACCACGGCGGATGGGCGGAGTTTTCTTTTCGATCTCAGCGCGCCGCCGAATACTCCGGAGGAACTGTCTCCCGCGTGGCAAGGCGAACTGGCCGCGCCGTTCGATGTGGGCGGGGTTCCGGTGGTGGCCACGATGGGGACCGTGGGGGCGAGCGACGGTTGGGCCCTGGCGGTTACTGGAGGTTCTTACGTTGTTCCCGGCGTTCGGACGGGCGGTGGCTTGGCTCCCGGATTGCACCCCAACGGTCTGACGTTGTTCGGCTCGCGTTGGAGCGGAGAGATCGTGTGGCAATTCAGGCTGGACGCCGCCACCCAAGGGTTGGCGGTTTCCGGAAACGGCCGGTTCGCCGCAGTGGCGGTGAGCTCGGCCGCGGCGGCGCAGTCTCCAGAGTCGTTTCACGGAGTCTCGGTTTTTGCGCTCGGCGAGGAGGGGACCGGGGCCCAAAGGCTGCTTTATACGTACCCGATCGAAGGGGCGGTTCCCTATAGCGGGATCGATATTTCCCACGACGGTCTGACGGTGGTTCTGCTGGAAACACGCACCCCGGAGGGAGACGGGCTTTCGTCTCGTGGGGCGAACCGCGTGCACGTTCTTCGATAGGCTGTCATTACACGTCGGTGGGGCAGGCGCGGAGTTTCTCCAGGAGGCGTTGCGAGACCGGTCCCGGCTTGCCATCCGCGATTTGCGTCTCGTCCATCCGAATGACGGGCATCACTTCGTAGGTTGTCCCGAGTAGCATGACCTCCGCAGCGGTCTTGAGCTCTTTCAGGTTGAACTTCTCTTCGCGGACCTCGATGCCCTCCGCGCGAGCCAACTCCAGCACGATCTCCCGGGTGACGCCCCAGAGGATTCGGTTGTCGGCGGGGTGGGTCACGAGAACGCCGTCGCGGACGATGGCCAGATTGCTCGACGAACCCTCGCGTACGGTGCCGTCGCCGGCAAGCAGGATGGCCTCATAGGCCCCGGCGCTGTGGGCTTTGGTCTTGGCCAGCGTGTTCGGTAGAAGACAAAGGGTCTTTATGTCGCAACGGCCCCAGCGTTGGTCGGGGAGCGACATGCCGGTCACACCTTCCGTGAAACAGGAATCGGCATGGGGGTGAAACTCACGGACCGTGACCAGCAGGTTGGGCGTGATCCCCTCAGGAATCGCGTGCCCCCGAGGCGCGGTGCCCCGTGTGACCTGAATGTAGACGCTGCTTTCCGCATAGTCCGCGCGGCGCATGGTCTCACGGATGATGGCCTCGAGCGCACCTAGCGACTCGGGCAGCGCTATTTCGAGCGCGGCCAGGCTGCGCTCCAGACGTTTGATGTGCCTGGTGGGCACAAAGGGCTCGCCATTGTAGGTGCGCAGATATTCATAAACGCCGTCCGC
Source organism: uncultured bacterium (assembly GCA_964436365.1). Taxonomy (GTDB): domain Bacteria; phylum Hinthialibacterota; class Hinthialibacteria; order Hinthialibacterales; genus CAYTDF01. The sequence goes on from CAYTDF010000334.1 coordinate 5,237, forward strand.
AAAGACATAACCGCGGTCGTTCACAGAGACGTACGTTTCTTCGAGTGGGGTGTAGTTACCGTTGAGGTAGGCGATGTCGGGCATAGTTCTCCTAGTAATACGGGTGCAAATCCACCCCGTAACCGCACCGACACCGAAAAAAGAATACCGTAAACCCCCTTTTCGCGCATGGGCCGCGGCCCGAGCGGTGTTGCGAGGAGACTGGACGGTGCGGCGGGGGTAGACGTGAAAGAGCGTGGAGTGGAGCCAGGTTGTTTGACAGTGCGGGCGCTTATATAGTGCTGTTTGGCGTTGTGTACTACCTTATATAGCGGTATTGTTCCTCCAAGCCGAGAGGAGCGTTTTTATGAGTGTTGCCGCCATTCGAGAACTTTACCCCGAAACGAAAGTCCATATCGACTGCCAGGACAACCTGGCTTTCATGCGACCTCTGCGGGACGCGAGCATGAAACTGGTTGTGACCTCGCCGCCCTACAACAACGGCAAGAGCTACGAACGACGTTCGTCGATCGATACGTACGTTCAGCAACAGACCCAAGTGATCTCGGAGTGCGTTCGGCTGCTGCATCCCCAAGGTTCGATCTGTTGGCAGGTGGGGAACCACGTGCATAAGGGCGAGATTTTTCCGCTGGACACGATCCTCTACCACGTTTTCAAAGAACACGGTCTGAAACTCCGGAACCGGATCGTGTGGCATTTCGAGCACGGTCTGCACTGTAAGAAGCGTCTGTCCGGTCGATATGAGACG
>CAYTDF010000335.1:0-4222 GCA_964436365.1 uncultured bacterium
ACCGTCCTCGAAAAACTGCGGGAGTTGACCCTGAATGAACGGAAGCGTACCGAAGATCCATGGTTGATTCTCAACAACTACACAGACCCCTCTCGACGTTGAACGAGAGAGATACGCCATGCCACATAGGAACGAAACGAGCAAGCCGATGAGAACACTTGTATTAACTCTCGCTCTACTGACCGGCACGTCCGCCATCGCAGCGGACTGGCAGTCCTATCCGTTGCACGAGAACGGCGCCATCCCCCTCTGGACGGTTGTCGGCCCCTTTCCGAACGGCCATCCCCTGGTCCACGGTTCCGGTTGTTTCGGCTTCTTCACGGATTACCTGCACGCCTCAGGTGGCGAGCCGAACTGTGTACCGGCTGTCGGCGATCGGGTCGAATACGAGGGCGTACAACAACGCGCGTGGAGGATCGCATTCACGGATTCGACCGGATTGCTGAATTACATCGAGGCGCTGGATACAGACAAGGAGACACCGGGAACCGCGTACGCCTTCTGCCGGATCGACTCCCCCGTCGAGCGGGATATCCGACTTCTCGCCAGTAGCAACGACGGCATCCGCATCTGGCTCAACGGACAACTCGTGCATGAAAACCATGTCGGCCGCACCGTGGATGAAGGCGGTGTGGACCGAGTCCCCGCCACACTGCAAAAAGGACCTAATCGCCTCCTGGTGAAGATCGATCAAGGACTCGGCGGCTGGGGACAACGTATCGTCCTCGCCGGTCCCAATGGCGAACCTCTCCGGAACGTCACTCTGGAAATCCAATCGCGGTCGCCGCTCTTCGGGAGGATCCATAGCGCCGAATTCTCGCCCTCAGCGCTGATCGCCAAGACACCTCAGGGAGAGAGGCAGATCGTAACCGCTCGGATTCTCTCTGGCGGACTGAAGGATGCCGTCTGCCGGATCACCAAACCGGAGTGGCCCGAGGCACAGATCATTCCGCTCGGCGATCTGCCCTTGGGCAACCAGCGTATCGAAATGCAGACGCCCGTCATCACCAAGGACGGACCGGTGCAGATCGTTTTGGAATCGGCTACCGACCGTCTCGAACGAAGGGATGTCCTCTTCGCCAAGCCCCGCCGATGGACCGTCGATCTCGTGCAGCATACCCACACCGACATCGGATACACCCGTCCTCAAGACGAACTGCTTCCGGCGTTCTTGCGCCAAATCGATTACGCTTTGGACTATTGCGATCTCACCGACAGCTACCCGGATGCGTCTCGGTTCCGCTGGACATGCGAGGTGGCTTGGCCTGTCCGCGAATACCTGTTACGCCGCCCCCCCGAACAGATCGAACGCCTCAGGAGACGCGTCGCCGAAGGCCGGATCGAAATCACCGCCCTGTTCTTGAATATGGATGAGTTGGCCGATGAGAATCTGACCGCTCGTTCGCTGCAACCGGTCCTCGATATAAGAAAACGAGACATTGAAGTAACGACCGCCATGCAGAACGATGTTCCGGGGGTTGCCTGGTGTCTCGCGGACTACTTCAACGACATCGGTATCAAGTACTTAATCATGGGCATCAATAACGACCGGACCCCCAGGCCCTTCGACCGCCCCACCGCGTTCTGGTGGGCATCGCCCTCCGGTAAACGCGTTCTGGCGTGGCGGCCGGATCACTATCATACCGGCAATCACCTCCGTATTCACCAAGGCCGTATCGAACCGTTCCAAGAGAATGTCGTGGAGTACCTCGAAAGTCTGGAGGCCAAAGGCTATCCCTTCGATCGGGTCGCGGCCCAGTATTCCGGCACGCAAATCGACAATGCCCCACCCGCCATGGCCGAATGCGACCTGATCCGCGAATGGAATCAAACCTATGCCTGGCCACGTCTGCGATCGGCCACCGCCCGCGAGTTCATGCGGTACGTCGAAGAGCGGCATGCCGATGAACTTCCAGTCTACCGAGCGGCTTGGCCGAATTGGTGGACCGACGGTTTCGCGTTTGCCCATGTGGAGACGGCGGAAGCGCGCAGAACCCACGCCGGCTTGCAGGTTGCCGAAGGCCTGCTTTCCGCCGCGGCGCTGCTGGGCGCACAGCTTCCCGACACCGTATACCGCGAACTGGAAACCACACGCAAAAATCTGCTTTTCTACGACGAGCATACATTCGGCGCACAAGAAGCGTTTAGCCATCCCATGGCCGAAAACACAGCCGTGCAGTGGGGCGAGAAGGTCTCCCACATCTGGGAAGCGGTTAAGGATTGCGCGCTGAGCCAGGAGACCGCCTGGGGATTACTGCAGCCACACCTCCCCAGAGCCGAAGTCCCCACCATCGCCGTCTTCAACACGTTGAGTTGGATGCGTAGCGGGCCCGTCGAGGTCTATATCGGACACGAACTGCTGCCGCTGAACCGTGAGTTCCGCCTTGTCGACGGGGTCACGGGCAAGGCGATCCCAACCGAGACAATCCGCAGCCGTTTCGAGGGGAGTTATTGGAGACTGTGGGTAGATGACATCCCCCCTCTGGGATACAAGACCATTCGGATCGAAGTCACCGAGCGAGAAAAGACCGAGAACGATGCCGTCGCGGAGACGCTTCCGATTACGGCGAGCTGCGTCTTGGAGAACGATCACTACCGTTTAACCGTCGATACACAGACCGGTTCGATTGCCAACCTCATGGACAAAGAGCTCAATCGCGAGCTGATCGATCCAGAGAGCCCCTGGCGTTTCGGCCAGTTCATCGTCGATAGACTCACCGACGTGCAGTTCTTCGACCGGGAATCCTTCATGGAACGGTCCACGCGTACTTCGTGGCGTAACGTGCAGGTGCAGAGTCCGGAGAGCGGCCCGATGTGGGACAGCGTGCTCATCACCGCCGATGCCGATGGGTGCATCGAATCCGGTGAGGAGCCCGGTGTACAATGCGAACTACGGCTCTACAAAAGGCGGAAGAAACTCGAAATCCGATTCCAAATCCAGAAACAGTTCGTTCCCCAACCCGAGTCTCTCTATATCGGTTTCCCGTTCGCATCCAAGGACGGGCGGATTCTTTATGAGGCGCAGGGTGGATTGGTGACCCCCGGCGTTGACCAGATGCCTGGCTCTTCGAGTGATTGGCATACCGTCCAGAACTTCGTCGCCATTCGGGATGCCGACAGTCAGATCGTCTTGAGCAGCGATGAGATTCCCTTGGTGCAGTTTGGCGACATCAATATGGGCAAGTGGCAATACGTCGCCGAAGTCGAAAAGCCGCAGGTCTTTTCTTGGGTGATGAACAACTATTGGACCTACAATTACCGTGGAACCAAAGAGAGCGTCTTTGCATGGAGCTACGATCTGACGTCCACGGCGGAGACGACCAATACCGCCGCAACCCGCTTCGGATGGGAATCGCGGACACCCATCGCCTCCCGCGTTTTCGCACCCGGCAGACCGACATCCGCGCCCGCCTCGCTCTCAGCCCTGTCCTGGGATGCGGCCAACGTGCTGATTGTGAACGTGAGACCCGCCCTGGATGGTGGCGGATTGATTTTGCAGCTGCGTGAGCTCGACGGAAAGCGAACAATCGTGCCCTTCCGTTTCCCGACACTCACATCGTATCGAATTGACCGCGTGAACGTCCTTGAAGAGACACTCGTGGAGAACGTGAAAGGGATCGTCCTCGAGCCATTCGAAGTGGAGTTCTTCAGGGTGCGTTTCTAGAGGATGCAGAGAGATAGAGGCGCACCGGGGGTGCCCGATTGATCCTCAACAATCACACAGACCCCTCTCATCGATTACCGTGGAGATACTGAGAGCGGTGAGAAGGCTGGGAGACAGAGCATGACGATGAACAAAGTGCATCGACGACAGTTTATAAAAGGTGTGGGCGGCTTGTGTTGCACGGGAGCCGTCCCGGCATTGGCGCAAAGGGCCATGGCGGCGACGACAAAGGGGACCGGCACGAGTGGAAGAAGACGGCCCAACGTCCTGCTGATTATGAGTGACGACCACGCCGCCTACGTCAGCGGCACGTATGGCAACGCACAAGCGCGCACACCCAATATCGACCGGTTGGCGAATACCGGCGTCCAGTTCAACAACGCATTCGTAAACTGCCCGATGTGCACACCGTCCCGGCAATCGCTGATCACGGGGCGAATGCCTCACGCCATCCCCGTGACTCAGCTCAGGACCGCGCTGCCCGAGGCGTCGGTCACCCTGGCGGAGATCCTCAAACAACAGGGATACGCGACGGCCGCCTTTGGCAAGATGCACTTC
>CAYTDF010000335.1:4232-5977 GCA_964436365.1 uncultured bacterium
GACATTCACCTAGACATGCAACATCACCGGGCGGAACTGAAGGCGCGCGGAGCGCGCGCCTTACCGCCGGATATCGAGATATTGCCTCCGTGGAAACCTTTTCGCGATCCCGCCGAGGTTTGGCTCAACGGCATGGTTGCCCCATACGGCGCGTACGATACGGACATGGCGGGAACCTGGTTTGCACGTCAGGCGCAACAGTATCTCCGTGAAAGGCAAGATAGCGACGAGCCGTTTTTCCTCATCACCAGTTTCTACGAACCCCACTCCCCGTTCCGTTTCCCAATTGAATACCGTAACGCCTTCGAGCCGTCAGCCTTCGAGATTCCGCCCGTGCATCCTCAAGACGAGTGGCAGGTCCCGGAGGAATTCCGCGATCTCACCGAGGAGCAAAAGCAGAAGATCACCGCTTCGTATTACACATCGACAGAATATATGGACAGAAACGTGGGACGTGTCTTGGACACGCTAGACGAAACCGGCTTGAGCGAAAACACGTTGGTCATTTATCTCGGCGATCACGGCTACAGCCTGGGACATCACGGCCGTTTCGAAAAACATGCCCACTTCGAGGAGTCTGTACGCGCGCCTCTGGTCATGCGTTTGCCGACCCACAATCGTTTCGACGTTCAGACCGACGCGCTGGTCGAATTCATCGACGTATTCCCCACCGTGGTGGAGTTCTGCGGCGCTCCAATACCGGACCAGGCCGAAGGCATCAGTCTACTCCCGCTCCTCGAGGGGACGACGGAGAAACATCGGGAGTTCGCGTTCAGCGAGTACTACTACAGCGAGGAGGCGATGATTCGGACGGACCGGCATAAACTGATTTACACCACGGGCAAACGGGAACGGGACGACGGCTACAAGACCGGCTTGCCCTTACCGGGGCGCAAACGGATTCTCTACGACCTGAAGAACGATCCAAACGAAACCACGAATCTCGCCGCGCGCCGTGAATACAAACGATTGCTCGCTCAGCTAGAACGCGAAATGCTGCTCCGGTTTGAGGCATCGCATCCCGCGGCAAGCGACATCCCGAGCGGTCTCGACCTGGAGGACGCCTTGGACTACTACCTAACGTATCGTGAGGAAAACAAGAAGTAGTTCCCAATCGTTTTGACCGGTTACTGTGCGGTCTGGCCCGCTTCACACGGTGAGAGTGGAAACAAGAAAGCCCTCAGCAACGCGTTCCAGAGTTTGTAGCCCCGCTCGTTCAGATGAAGATCGTCATCGTCGAAGAGTTCCTTCCGGGGGTAGCCGTCCTCACCGATCATCGGGGCGTCGATATCGAGTACGGCCAATCTCTTGTCCGGCTTCGAGAGTTTCTCGATCGCACGATTCACCTCGCGCATCTGCTCCACATGCCGCCAACGGTCGATGCTGGGTTTGATCGTTATGTAGACGAACCGGGTTTTGGGTAGCGTCTTGTGGACCTTTCGAACCAGTGCCTTGTAATCGGCGACGACGCAGGCCGGGCTCTTGCCATCGTTGATGTCGTTGTCCCCCGCGTAAAACACAATCATGCGCGGACGATAAGGCAGCACGATCCGATCCATGTAGTACAGGGAATCCTCGATGTGCGAACCGCCGAAGCCTCGATTGATCGCATCCAGTTTCGGAAAACTCTTCTTTAAATCCCACTTCCGAATACTCGAACTCCCCAGGAAAAGAACGGCGTTCCGTGGCGGCGGGGTCTCCATGTCGCTCGTCTCGAACGTCTGGATCGCCTCTTCCCAACGCAG
>CAYTDF010000336.1:0-1362 GCA_964436365.1 uncultured bacterium
CCGTCGCTGGGGTCGGTGTCGCGTGAGAGATTTTCACCAGGGACTCGATTCGGAACACGAACGTCCACCGTCGTCCATCCATCGTGGCCATCCGGCGCAATCCGTTGAGCGAGCGCCGTGTGGACTTCATCGGCCAAGATCAAACGGCAGGAAGCGTCCGCACACATGTAACGCAGACGATCTTCCGGATAGTCCGGATCCAGCGGCACGTAGGTACATCCTGCCTTCAGAATGCCCAACAGTCCGGCGACGGTCCAATGCGACCGTTCCATCAACACGGCGATCCGCTCACCCGGCGTGGCGTGGTGTTCTTGTTGCAGTACTCTAGCCAGCCGATTGGCGCGTTCGTTCAGCTCCCGGTACGTGAGACTTGTATCTTCAAAAGCGACGGCGATGCGATCCGGCGTTCTGCTGGCTTGGTCCTCAAAGAGATCGGCGATGGTGTGCCGGTTGGGATACACGGCGGCGGTGTCGTTGAAATCAACCAACAGACGCCGCCGCTCGGATTCCGAAAGCAGATTCAGCTTTCCGAGCGGCGTGTCCGGATTCTTCAGCGCGCTGAGGACGAGGTTTTCAAAGTGCCCGGACATCCGGTGTATCGTTCCCGCATCAAAGAGGTTCGTGTTGTAGTTGATGCCGAGCAGAATGCCGTCGCCGGTCTCCGTGAAGTCAAAAGTCAGATCGTACTTGGCCACGTTGAGATCGAAGCCGAAGGCGGATACAGCCACGTCCCCGAGACGCAGATCGCCCCGCTCCGCATGCTGCAACGCCACGACAACGTCAAAAAACGGAGAGTGGCTCATATCCCGGTCCAGGTGCAAATCGTCCACCAAGCGATCGAACGGGTAGTCTTGGTACGCGTATGCCTCCTGGGTCGACAGAGTGATGCGCTGAAGGAGTTCATTGAAAGATTCACAGCCGCTCACCGAATCCCGGAGAACCAGATTGTTGATAAAGAAGCCGATCTGTCCTTCCAGGTCGGCATGCTTCCGGTTGGCGATGGGACTGCCGACGATTATCTCCTCTTGGCCGGTGTAGCGGTGCAGCAAGACCCTCACAAACGCAAGCAACGTGATAAACGGCGTCGCTCCGAAACGGTTACCGAACTGCGTGATGTTTTCAGCTACGCCGGAATCCAATGAAAGGTATTCCGTGCGGCCATCGAAGGTCAGAACGGTGGGCCGGGGCCGATCCGTCGGCAAGTTCAATGTGGGCAATTCACCAGCGAGGCTTTCATGCCAATAGGCTTTGAGCCGTTCCGCATCCGCACCGGCGAGTCGCTGATTCTGCCAAGCGGCGTAGTCTTTGTATTGAATGCGAAGCGGTGCAAGCGGAGACTCTTTTCCTTGGGTGAACGCGTCG
>CAYTDF010000336.1:1372-5556 GCA_964436365.1 uncultured bacterium
TCAATTCACCAACCAGGACGCGGACCGACCATTCGTCGCAGACGATGTGATGAACGTTGAAAAGAAAGACATGGCGGCGGGCCGCGAGTTGCAAGACCACCGTCCGGAACAACGGACCGCTCTCCAGGTCGAACGGTCTCTCGGCGTCTGCCCGCGCATACAACCGTGCTGCGTCTTCGGGATCTGGCTCCGTGGATACATCGATCTCGTGGATCGCACATTCAACATCCGCGTGAATGACCTGCAACGTCTCCCCACGCGCTTGTTTGAAGGTGGTGCGCAGCGATTCATGGCGCTGGACGATGGCTTCCACGGCTCTGCGAAACGCGCCGCGATCCAGCGCGCCTTCCAACAGAATCGCTCCAGGCATGTTGTATGCGGCCGAATCCTCGTTCATCTGATCGAGAATCCAGAGTCGGCGTTGCGCGTAAGAGACAGCATACTCCTCCGCCGGTTTCTTCTTATCGAAAAAACCGTTGTCCCGAAGCTGCTGCAGCGCGTCTAGGTCGCCGGACTTCGCGCGCTTCTTTAGCTCTTCCACGCATGTTAACGAACTACTCATTCAACATTTCCAGTTCTTCGGCCGTCAGTGGGGTGACAACTCCAGACGGGGCGATTGTGGATGCCAACGGCTGAATCTCCGTATAACCTTGCCCTTTGCGCGTTTCCACAATGGCAGCGAGCCTCGCGATTGTCGGGGTCCGAAAAATATCCAGCAACGAGATATCCACACCGAGGTCGCGCTGAAAACGGTACATCAGCTGGGTCGCCTTCAGACTGTGTCCGCCCATCGCAAAAAAATTGTCGTGAACACCAGCTCGGTCGATTTTCAGCACGCCTTCCCACAGCCCGGCGATTGTTGTCTCGGTTTCGTTCCGTGGAGCGACATACTCCACGCGTGTGTCGAGCTGCTGCCCACCGGGTTCGGGCAACGACCTCCGGTCGACCTTCCCATTCGGCGTGAGCGGGAAAGCGTCGAGCGCAACAATTGCAGATGGGACCATGTAGTCTGGGAGTTTCGCTTGCATGTGTTCCCGTAAGGCAGCGTCGTCCAAGGGGATTTTCGCGATGATGTAAGCAAAGAGTCGCGCGTCGCCGGAAGCGTCTTCGCGCTTGATGACGATGGATTCCTGAATATCCGGATGCGCGTTCAGAACCGACTCGATTTCACCCATCTCGATTCGGAATCCACGCACTTTCACCTGGTGATCCATACGACCGAGGAACTTGAGCTTGCCATCCGGCTCGAATAGGACCAAGTCGCCACTCCGGTATAAGCGCCTTTCCAGCGTGTCACCAAACGGGTCTGGCACGAACTTTTCGGAGGTCAGTTCCGGAGGGTTCAGATACCCCCGGGCTAAACCATCGCCGCCAATACAGAGTTCGCCAGGCACGCCAATGGGTACAGGTTGCAGTGCGCGGTCCAGAACATAGACCTGGGTATTCGCGATAGGACGGCCAATGGGGACAACTCCATCCTGCAGAACGGATCGGCTCTCTTTCTCGACCTTCTCAATCGTCGACCAGATGGTGGTCTCTGTAGGCCCATAAAGGTTCCAAACCGAGTCGCCTCGTTCGATTAACTGCTCTGCAAGCGTCCAAGGCAACGCTTCGCCGCCGCAGAGAATCTTCAGGCCACGGGTGTGTTCCCATCCCGCGGCCAACAGCAAGCGCCAAGTGGCCGGTGTGCCCTGCATCACGGTCGCTCCGGACCGCTCGAGCAGCCGCCGGAGACGAATCCCATCGGCGGTCACGTCGCGGCTGGCGATTACAGCGCGCGCACCGCGCAGCAGGGGCAGGTAGATTTCCAAACCGGCAATATCAAAGGAGAGCGTGGTCACCGCCAGCAGCACATCGTCGCGGCCCAGCCCCGGGCGCTCCGCCATTGAAAGCAAAAAGTTGAGCAGCGCACCGTGGGGAATCTGCACGCCCTTCGGTTTTCCGGTTGAGCCCGAAGTGTAGATGGCATAAGCCAGGTCGGTAGACTTGATCGTGCGAGCGGGAGTCTCCGCACTCTCCCGGTTGATGTTCTCCCGGCTGGCATCCAGGATGATTTTGCGCGTATCGTCGGCGGGCACAGTCGATTTCAGACTGGCCTGCGTGACAATGATCCGAAGTCCGGAATCTTGGACCATGAACCGCAGGCGGTTCTCCGGAAACGCCGGGTCCAAGGGCACATACGCGCCGCCGGACTTAAGAACGCCAAGAAGCGCAACGACCATTTCCAGCGAGCGTTCGATATAGATACCCACAAAGACGTCCGCTCCAACACCCTGATCTATGAGTTGGTGCGCGAGCTGGTTGGATCGGGCGTTCAGTTCTCGATAGGTCAGGTCGCGATCTTCGAACGAGACAGCGGTCGAATCCGGATGGTTCTGAGCCGCCTCTTCGATGAAATCCACAATGTTTCGATCGGCGGGAAGCGGCGTGGCCGTACTGTTGAATTCCTTCAGAAGCGCGGACCGTTCCGCTTGCGGCAGTATGTCGAGCGTACCGATTGCGGCGTCGGGGGCTCTCAGCACGCTGTCGAGCAACTTCAAGAAATGGTGGGCCACGCGTTGGATACGCTCCGGCCGGAAGATATCCGTGTTGTATTCGATCCCCAGGTGAATGCCGTCGGGATGTTCGCGAAAATCAAAAGTCAGATCGAACTTGCTGATGCCGACGTCATGAATAAACTCCTCAATACGTATTCCATCCAGCTCCTGCACGGATCGCTCCGGTTTTTGCAGGATGACCGCAACGTCAAACAGCGGCGAGCGGCTCAGGTCCCGCTGCAAGTCAAGATCGTCGACGAGACGGTCGAAGGGATAGACCTGATGGTCCAGTGCTTCGGAGACGGTATTCTTGACCTGCGAAAGGAGCTCCCTAAACGATTGCGTGGCGTCCAACCGGTCGCGCAAGGCTAAGGTGTTGAGGTAGAAGCCAATTTGATCTTCCAGGTCTCTGTGCGTTCTACCGGCGATGGGACTTCCAACAATGACGTCTTCTTGGCCCGTGTAACGGAAGAGCAGGACCTTTACAACCGCCAACAGCGCCATAAACAAACTTGCGTTCCGCTCCCGGCAAAGATACAGAACCGCCTGCGCGCGCTCGCTTCCAATCTGCACCGACAGTTCTTTTCCGTTGAAGGTCTGCACCGAAGGGCGCGTAAAATCGGAGGGTAGATTCAGCGAAGAAACTTCGTGCGACAGGCGATTGCACCAGTACGCGCGATGTCCGGACGCGGATCGGTCTTCGAGAAGACGGTTCTGCCAGTGGGCGTAATCCCGATACTGGACGCGCAAGGGCGGACGGGGATCCTCCTGCCCCAGCAAGCTCGCCCGGTACTGCTCCATCAGTTCCTGGGAAAGCAATCCGATACTCCAGCCGTCGGAAACAATGTGGTGCATCGTAAACAGAAACGCGTGTTTATCAGTCTCTAGCCGGACTAACGTGACGCGTAGCAAGGGGCCGCGTTCCAGGTCGAACGGTTTTCGCGCGCCCTCCCACCCCAATCGTCTGGCCTTCTCTTCGCCCCGTCCATCTCCGCTGCAATCGACAAAGTCGATTTGAAAATCGGTGAACGCGTGGACGTTCTGCCTCGGTTCGCCGCCGACGGTTGTAAACGTCGAGCGCAGGGACTCGTGGCGTTGAATCAAGCGCGCAAACGCGGCTTCCAGAGCGGAGCGGTCGAGTGGGCCATGGAACAGCAGATGAAGCGGAATGTTGTAAGCGGTAACTTCATCTTCTAATTGTATTAGAACCCACAGACGGCGCTGGGCGTGGGAGAGTTCGTAGTCTTCGGCATCGGGAATCCGAGGAATCGGCGCTGCGTGACTAGAGCCCAACAGGTTCAGAATTTCCGTTTTGCGGGCATGCAGTTCCTCCGCCAATTCGGACGTCACAACCCCTTTGGGCGCCCGGTAGCGTAGCCGTTCATCTTCGACCCAGATCTTGACGTCACGGGATTCAAGATCGGCCAAAAACTCGTCGAGCCTCTTCATAGTTCTCCTTCATCTTCATCGTCAGCGGCTTCGCCTATGGGAGCCAAGGCCAGCTGCCGCACGGACGATTTGATCCGGTCGATCTGCTCCGCCAGGCCGGCAACTGTGGGTGCCTCGAACAAGCACCGGAACGGAAGTTCTAGTTCGAAGGTCTTGCCGAGCCGCGAAACGAGCTGCGTTCCCAAAAGCGAATCGCCG
>CAYTDF010000336.1:5566-5964 GCA_964436365.1 uncultured bacterium
TCAAAGAAATTATCGTGGATTCCAATTCGCTCGATTCCTAGCAGCTCTTCCCAAATCCCAGTAAGAATCCGTTCCGTTTCCGTACGCGCCGTTTCGTATTCCGTTTGCAGATCGGGCCGCTCGTGGCCGGAAACAACCCGCTCCGCAGCCTCTGCACAATCGGAAACTTGGGGTGTTTCCGTCTGCCGCCAACGCCGCAGGCGGACATTCAAGTCTCCTGCGGAAACAACGAGCTGCGCTGTGTCCTGCGCGAGTGCACGCTCGAAGGCCGATTCGGCTTCTTCCCCGGTCATGGCGTAACAGTCGATACTGGTTTGGAAATTCAACTCCTTGCCAAGCACCTCCGACGTCGGCCAACCGTCCCAATCCGTGCTAATCCAGGGCAATCCCGCACGGTT
>CAYTDF010000337.1:0-5957 GCA_964436365.1 uncultured bacterium
GTCATCGTCATAGTCCAGCACGCCCGTATCCAAAACGGACAGCTCGCCATAGCCCAGCGTATGGATCGGCCGTAGCCGTCGGACGGAGGTATCGTAGTGGAAAAGCGTCCCCTCTGCCGAAGCGCCGAAAGAGGCAAAAACACGGGGCGTCGTTTCCCCAAAGTACCCTGTCGACATACGGCTCAATCCTGCACCGTGTCCGTAAGAACGTTGAATGAAATGGGCGCTCGTGTCGATCGTGAACCCGCCCGTGTTCGCGTAACCGACCACCGTATCGATCTGTCCGTCCGCCGTGAAATCGGCCATGGAAACGTCGACCGGTGTCCCCGGGTCCAAGCGAACGATCCGGCCAGAGCGAAATGTACCGTCTCCCACCGCCTGGACGATCTGGAGAAACCCGTTTCCGGCGGCGATGGCCAAGTCATCCAGGCCGTCGCCGTCCACGTCTCCGGATGTCACGGCCAACGCGCTTCCCCAGCCAGGCCCGCATAGAGAGAGCAGCACGGCACAGCACGCCAAGTGCGCACAAAGGAACGTCCCACGTGTCGGTCGGAGAAAACCGGTTTTAGACGGTCTGCGTAACATGATTGTGCCTCACTCGAACGTCACTTCGACATCCGATGTTGGTCCTCGCACAAGGGACAGTTCACCCGTCTCATCCAATTCCACGATGACGTATCGGTATTTCGCTCCGTGCACCAACCCCACATAGTCCATATAGTACGCGGCTGTACCGAACGCCAGAATAAAAGGGTCCTGTATCGTGCCCGATGCGTCCGTGTTGATTTCCTCGATCAGCGGCCCGATCTGAACGTAGGGTTGACCGGTGATGTCCACGCGCTTGCGATAAACCACAAACGGGGTAGCGATCTCGATAATGGTCAGCGGATTAACTTCTTGATAGGGGCTATGGTCCGGATCGGTCAATTCGATGGCTAATCCGCGAACCACACCGTCTGCGTCCGGTTTGTCCGAAAACACGTTGGGGCCGCCTGTCTGATCGGGCAGAGGCCGAACCGGCCACACGAGCCGTTCCTCGTCCGCCACTTCTCGAGACCACGTAAACCGGTATGTGCTTCGGCCCTCGACCGTATTACCCAGGTGATCGATGCCTTCTACCCAGATACGGTAGCTCGTGTCGGCCGCCAGAGGGATATTTCCGAGGTCGTCGAGCGTCGAGGTCCGCACCGACCACAGTCCGCTGGACTCCTGATAGCTCAGTTCGTCGACGGGATAGACCGTGGAGACGCCCGTCGCGCTCCCCACCAGCGCCATCCCCGTTGACGCGAAGTATCCCATCTTGGCTACGGTTCCCGTGACGAAAGAGAGCCGGTATCCCGAGACACCCTCCTCCGGTCCGAACCACTTCACACGCGCCTCCGGCGCACTGGCCGTGCCCAGTGCGGTGACCGAGTCGATAGTGGGTTGCACCGTGTCGTCGCCCTGAAAGATCACATGCGCCTCCAGGTATGTCATACCGCTCAGATTTTGATTTTCGTCAAAGAGCCGGACCCCATAGCACATCACCGCCACCGACCCCGGCCGCAGCGTATCCACCAGCGTCACGCTTGTATCGCCCTCTTCCGCGCGTTCCGTGCCGATACGCTGAAACTCCGTACAATCCTGCGCACGGTACAAAATCGCGCCTACTGCGTCATCCATGAGCGCAACGGTGATCTCCAACGGGTTCCCGGTGTTGCCTTCGGCGACCGGGTCGTGTGGGATACGCTCCGACTCTAAGCCGTCCACACATATCTTTGCCACCGCAAGATCGACTTTGACGCGGACATTGATTCGCGAGCTCCTGGACTGCAACAACGCGAGGATCATGTCATATGGTAACACGTGTGGCCCACACCATTCGCCCAGCGGCGTTCGGAACCAGAATAAGTAGCCGATGTCATCGTCGCTTGGTGCGCTGTCGTCCCAAGCCTTGTCGGCGATCTTGAGTGTCGTTTGTGTGCCAAACGGACCGTCGTACAGAATCTTGCTTCCCTTTGAGTCGTTGCGTACAACTCGTGCTTCACGGATGCGGGGATCACCTCTCTCGACATGGAAGACGACCACCGTCTTGCCCGGATCCGACTTCGTCGACTCATGGTCAAACGTCGTCTCACAACGGAACCGAAAAGTACACAGGTCGATGGCCGTGGGGGGATCGGGAGCCGTACGGTCGTACAGCACACCGCGTACTGGAGGCGAAAGCGGACTCCGATTCCCGGCCGCATCCAAGGCGGCCACACAGTACCAGTACGCGCGGCTCTCGTCCTTTGCCACACTGATCTCCGTGTCGCGATACGCTACCGTGGCGGAGGAGGGTTCGGGTACTGCGGCGAGCAATCCTTCCGTGACGCGATAGGCTGGCAGCTCCGCATCGTCGGCGAAAGGTGGGCCAAATCGCCCGGCGTGCTGGTAGTAGAGATAGCGGTATAATTCGTAGGCGGTGGTATCGCCATCTGCGTTGCTGTTCCACTGCAGAACGATGCGGCGGTTGGGGCCGACGCGTTCTTCGACGGCCTGCAATTCCCGAGGGATGGGTGGCGCTTGACGGTCTTGGACGATCACATCCAGGGGGGCGGTGGGAGTGCCGTATTGTCCAAGCAGATCCCGCGCCGCGACCCAATATGTGAGGGGTTGACCCGCGGTGAACTTAGTCCCTTTACGCTCGATCCGGTCGAAGTCCAGGTTGTCGTCCATGAAGTCGTATTGCTCGTCTTCGCTCCGCTCCTCGACTGTCGCCCCCCCCAGCATGATTGGCAGACGGTTGACCTGCGTCAGTTGCCCGGCGCTCATTAGGGTCTCAAACGTATCGGACGCTCCGAGGTGCCCGTCGTAGCGATACACATTGAAGCCGAAACCGATGGGCGAAGCCGTATCCAGCGCGGCGGTCGTGTCCCAGCGCAGGAAGACTTTCCGATCGCCCCGTAGCCCCTCGATCTCCACTTCCTCGGGGTTAGAAGGGGCGGGAAGTGTGGTAATCGTGGAGGCGTCCACCGTCACCCGTCCCAACAGAAGATTGTCCTCATCGGCTCCGGTGCTCGTCCGCAGCTCGTAGGTATACGTTCCCGGCGAAACCCGATCCAAGTACCCCAATCCCTCTACAATGGCCACGCCGTAGTTCGACTGCACCAACAGACTTGACCGCGCCGCGCAGCTGTCGCACGTATCCGTCTCGTCCAGGATTTCGAGTAGACGCGTGGCGTAGGTGTTGACGGTCACCTCGTCGTCGGCCATCCCGTTGAGGACATCCAAGATATCCGCGAGAATACGCTCTTCTCCGGGCCGCTCGAAAAGACTCCGAATCAAAGCGATATTCCTCAGTCTCTCGGTTGAGGAGAGTTTGGCGTACGTGCCGGGATCGTGGGGCCCGCCACTCTTGCGGTAGATCGAAAACTGCGAAAAAGGAAGTTCGCCACTGGTCGAGTACCAGCGCAGCAAGACTTTGTTCTGTCCCGCCGTTCCTTGGCCGACAAGACCGACACAGAACAGAGAGTCGTTACGCCCGGAGCTCTCCTGAGCGCCACACTCCAGCCCGGACATCAAAAGAACACCGGCACACAGCGCGCACAAACGAAGTGTCGCTCGTGGCAGTGTTCTCCTTCCGGCCGGACACTTGGCGGTGTTCGAGCGAAAAGAACTCTCGGCAAATACGCGGCTAGTTACACCTGGCGTCATAATCCACTTTCCACTCTTCTTGTATGTACGTCAAATCGATCGAAGCGCCGCACGAAAGGCACCACTTGTCGGAGAGTGCGTCGTCCAGCGTGTCCCAATCCTCCGGCTCGCAGTCCCCGATACCCCCCGCTACCCAGGCCTGACCGTAGAAGTAATACGCCGAACCTTCACGGCCGCCGATCAGCGTCACTTCACCCTTCACTGCCACCACGCATAGCCCTTCGCCGTAAGCCCCCGCCACCAGTTTTCCGCCGTATGTCGGGCCGTCGGCGAAATACCAAGCGGCGACCTCGGCTTCGGCGGCGATTGTGAATGTGCATCCGTAGTTATAGATCGGGAACGACGCCCCCACCGATGCAAAGACGCCCCGCATCTCGTCGATCGTCAGGAGCGAAGCCACCTGCGGATCGAGGATTTCCAGCGGTTCTAACGTGCACGAAGTTCCGAAGAAGATTCCGCCTTCGACCGTATATTTGTTGAATCGTCCCGCGCCCATCGCCCACAGGTAGTTCTCCACCTGGCCGACGGCGATCCCGAAGCCCAAGTCGCTGAACGTAACCGCCTCGAAGTCGATATCGCCCTCGGTGACGATGCTCCCGCCGACATTCACCAGCGTCGGTCCGTCCAGCATCATCGCGAACTCGATACTCGCCGTCAGGTCCGATCCGGTCCAGCTCAGGTCGATATCCGTGGCTCCCACACGAATGTCTAGCGCCGAATCGCCTTCCAGACCCGCCAGGCATGTCTTGCCCGAGTTCTCGACTTCGTACCGCGTTACATCCAGATACCCCGAGAACGTCATTTCGTCCGGGACGGCCAACTCGAGGGACGCGTCGATATGCAGTTTCTCCAAGACATCCCCGGAGATGATCGCGTACCCTTCCATCTCCGCTCCCCGGAACCCGTTGACGTTCTTGATTTCGCTTTCCGCGCCTTCCACTAGCCCTGCGGCCTCTTCCAGCAGATCGTCGACCGCGGCGTTCAGTTTGTCGAGAACTACCGTCGCTTGGTCGTAGAGCATCTCTTTGACCGGCAGCAGCCATTCGGAGACTTGGGCGTTGGCCGCTTGGAACATCGAACTGTTGAAGACCGCATCGAGGATCATGTCGGTCAGTTCGTCGGGATCCAGCGTCTCGATCTGCTCGATATTGTCCAGTTGGATGAAGAAATCCTCGAACTCCTCGCGAATCGACGTATCCAGCGCGGTAATGTCGCTGGTATTGAAGATCGTGTCGAGCGTTAATGGGTCAGTCAGAAACGCCTCGGCTTCATAGAGGACCGCGAGAATCTCTTGAACGGGTCCCACGAGTTCTTGCTGAAAGGCCTCGATGTCTCCCATCACCTGCTCGCGGTCGAAATCTGTAAACAGGTCGAGCGCATCCAACGCCAAATCGATCAGCTCGCCGATCATCCCTTCGATATCGTCCGTGCTGAACTCCAGAGCGTTGCTGACTTCTTCCAGAACGTCGATGATCTCTTGGATCACTGCGAGCATTTCTGCGCGCACGTCGCCCGTCTCGGTACCCAACGACGTAAACAGATCGATATTCCCCATTAGGGTGTTGAGAGTCGTCCCGACATTCGCGTCGATAACCGCCTCGGCTTCATCGGTGGGCAGACCGGCGATTTGGGATTGGATATCTTCGACCGCTTGTTCGACATAATCGTCGATCACATCGCGCAAAATTGGCCGCAGAATGACGGAGATATCACCCGTAAGGCTCTCTGACAGTTCTTCGAGTTTCGCACGCACCGCGTCAAAGAAGACCTCCTGCAGAACATCACCGACACCGTCGGCCGCGCTGGAGAAGTTCAGCGCCGGGAGGCCTTCGATACCGATCCCGAACGTGATTTCCGCACGCTCTTGGTCGAGGTGTTCCAAGGCGGACTGGATATCGATCACCAACAGATCCTGCTCCAGGCTTTCGCTCGATTCGAATGTTGTCCCGGAGGGATCGTATTTCACTTCGTAGGACAATGGCAGCACTCCGCCGACCACCGTCTCCAGTGTGATCAGGCGGTCGACGCTGTAGTTATAGAGTTGATCGCTGAGCGTCGACCCGCTGGGCGCATAGTCGTCCGGCCAGCCGTCTCGGTCGGAATCCACGTTCGGATCGTCGTCCCACGGCGACCCGTCGGCCAGACGGTGCGAGGATGTGCGGATCTGGCTGTGAACGCGCGGTGAATCGAAGAACGGCACATCGATGAAGTTTGCGAACGAGTAGAACCCGTTCGGTGACGCGTCGCCTTCCCACGTGGTGAGATACAACATTTCCAGCGTT
>CAYTDF010000338.1:0-5950 GCA_964436365.1 uncultured bacterium
CGGTCTTGCTGGAAGTCTCGCGTTTCTGAAAATCTTATACATTGACTTGGGTCTCAACTGCCCGCTCTGTCTTCTCTATCACACAGGAAACCTGGTTATGACGTTGAGTGGCTGGGGAATCGCTTCGACCTGGGTGCCCCTAACCAAGAAGGCTTCGACTGACGCCGACGAGGCCGAGATGTCTCCGAGCATGGTTGTGCCGGGCTTAGGGTTGCCGTTGCTGGGTGCGCTGGTGGTTCTGCTTGGGTATCTATCCTGGCAGAGCAACATCCGCTACACCTCCTTGGAGGAGCAGTTGAACACCATGTTTAGCCCTGCGGAGCGTGGGTTATTGCTCTGGAATCAGGGCAAGGTCGCTTCGATTGCCAACGATCCCGACGCCCCGGCATTGGGATCGGAAGACGCCCCGCACACTCTGGTCGCTTTCAAAGACTTCGAGTGTCCGCCCTGCAAGCGGCTTAGTGCACGGCTTACCGAGTTACACGAGCGCTATCCCACTCAGGTACGGATCGTCTTCAAGCATTACCCATTGGGTTCCGACTGTAATCCGGCTCTCGACGCTTTGGGTTCGAACATGCACGCGCAGGCCTGCGAAGCGGCTGAGGCGGCCGAGGCGGCTCGAGTGCAGGGCAAATTCTGGGAGTTTCACGACCTTGCCTTCGAGAAGCAGGCCGAACTGCCGACGAAGCCATTCCAGCTCTGGGCGGAGGAAGTCGGCCTGGACATGGAGCGCTTCAATCGCGATTTACTCTCGAGTGAGGGGCGCAAGCGCATCGGGCGCGACGTCGTCCTCGGCGACGAGCTTGACATCACCTCCACACCGACCGTCTTTTTTGACGGGCGCGAGGTTGATTTCTGGAACAAACAAAAACTCTGGGACAAGTTTCTCGCCGTACAGCTCGGAGGAGAGCGGGTTAACTCCGCGACCGACGAGGCGGGTGAGAGTGGGGCGACCAAGATACAGATCCCTCGCAAGGCGAAAGAGTAACGCCTGACGGCTACCCGGGCTCCTTCGGTTCACCCCCGATTTGGAGTCCGCCCCAGCGAACCCCGTAGGCGCGATCGAGCATCCAAATCGACTTGCGCTTCCAATCCGCGTGGGCA
Organism: uncultured bacterium; assembly: GCA_964436365.1. Lineage (GTDB taxonomy): Bacteria > Hinthialibacterota > Hinthialibacteria > Hinthialibacterales > CAYTDF01. The sequence continues at coordinate 1,105 of CAYTDF010000338.1, forward strand.
TCGACTACGTTCGGATAGTTGCGGTAGAGGTACGGTTCCCCCATCAGGTATGTCTCCGCCAGGCTATGGACTGCGCCGTTGGAATCCACCGCGGCGAGAGCGTCTTCTTCGGGTGAGACCAGCAGCGCCACGGCGGCCCACGATGGCAGGTGCACCGGTGCCAGAGCCCGCCCCGACCAGGGAGGCCAAGCCGATGTGTTACCGAAGGAGCTCATGAGATAGCCACGGGGTCCGAACGTCCCAATCCTGGAGAGTACAACCCGGGAAATCGACGCCGACCAGTCGTTCGGATACAAACGCCACGATCTTCCGCTAGAGATATCGTGCACGAATTGCCAAGTGTCAAGCAATAACACTTTCGACGCTTCGGAAGGTATGGCCTGAAACGGCACACCTGTTATGCAGACAACCTTGCGCGAAACGTAGGGCATATATCGCTCCGATTCGAACACGTTGCAGACGAAATGCGCTTCGGATGCAAAGCCATTCTGGAGATCCCCACGAATCCGATACACATCTCCCCCGCTGGTCGCCACCGTAATCCCATCGGGTTCGTACACGAAACCCACCGCTTGATCGCCCAGCTCGCCGCTGCAACCCCAAGGGTTCCGTTCGATGAGCCATCGGTACCCCACGCCCGGCTCGAACGCCAACAGTCGGCCCCAGCGATCCAGAACCAGCACCTCTTCATCCTCGGTCACTTCGAAATCGACCGAGAGAGCTGTATCCGCGTGACCTTCTGCGGTACTCGCCAAGGTATTTACCTTGTCAAGCGTCACGGGGTGGGGCGGTCGTGGGGGGGCGCTCGCCGACCAGACTTCGGCGGCCGTGAGTGCCGCTTCTGTCACCGTCGGGGAGTGGGAAGCGGGGGCGGCTTGTACGAGGAGTTTGCCGTCCGGGGTCAAGCCAACCAAGCAAGAGCCGTTCTCAGCCAGCGCGATTCGATGCACCCCCTGATCCGTCCAGGTCTCAAACCCATCCCACCGCTGGGCACGGCCCAGTCTCTCCACGCTGCCGTTCTTGTACAGGCCCAGCGCGCCGCCTCCGTTGTGGGTGACAACGATATCGGTGTAGTCCCGCCGGTGGTCATAGAGGGGGGGCATCCAACCGAGTGTGTGCCGCGTGGGGAAGATCGCGAGTTGTGTCCTACGGATGACAGCGATGGCGATCGGCTCCGGACCGGAGGGATTGGGCGCAAGGTCGAACGCGATGCCGTTGCTCAAAAGAGCGCCGTCGTCGTCGTAAAGTTCACGGACACGAATCGTGTCCGGCAGACCCTCGAACGCGCGAAATCGTGAAGAGGAGTCCATCACCACCGCTTGCCCGGGCGCGGGGCATTTGACATCGCGGAAGAAGGTGCGGCCGCGGTGCACGCCGGTTTCTGGAAAACGAGCGCGGATGTCATCGCTACGATTCCAGTGCGTCCAAACTCCGTTATGCGTCTCCGTGAGCTTGAAAACGGACAAATGCCCCATCGAGTCCAGAGCCACACCGGTTCCATCGGGCGAGAGATCGATCGCTTCTGTACCGGACCAGAGCTCTTCCACGGGGATGAGCGGAAAACCGACGGGAACGATGGTCTGGATTCGTTCCCGCTCGGGATCGATATCGACCGCGAACATTCGGGCGTCGAGAGTCGAAACGATGAACCGGGTTCCATGCCAAGCTGCGATGTCGGTAAACCAGTCCAATTCGGGCATGCCTTTCGAGAGGGCGCGGTCGAACACTCCCGTGTCGAAAGAGTGGGCGAGGGTTTGACGCCTGTCGGGAAACTCCTGAAGGAATTGGCGCACGGTCCGGCAGACATTGAATGTATCGCTGGCAAATGTCTGCTTCTGGAGATGATTCTGGAGCACGGGAACGGTTTTGGCTGGAATGGGCCGATAGAAAGCGTTGAACCAGTCGAGGGGACCGCGCGTAAAGAAATGGGCGTTGCCAAGAATCCACGCGCATGTGAAAAGGGCTGAAAACAGAACGGTTATTCCCAAGGCGCGCGGCGGGAGTACCGATTTCCGCCGCCACACGAGAGAATAGAGGAGAGAAGCGGTAACCGCTGGCGCGACGAACGCGTAGAGGTCCCAATCGCGGGAAACGGTGCCAAAAGAAGAGACCCATGTCAGGAACAGCGGGATGAGACAGAAAAGAATAGAAAAGAAGAAGACGGGAATGGGATTGAATTCCCTCGTCACGCCACGGGTCCTTCGCAGGGTACCCCGCGAGAGGGCGGGAATTGCGGGCGTTATCGCGAGCGAAAGGCACAAGACCCAGGCTGGCCACGAAGTAAACAGAAGCTCGTTCAGCAAATCCAGGAGATGCTGGAAATCGAAGAGAGAAGTAGCGGAAGCCGCATGTTCCTGAGCGGCGATGCCGTGGAACCGGCCCCCTAAGACCCGCTCGATAATGGGATCGTTGTAGGGATTGAAAACCCGGAACGTTTGCCAGACGAGGCAGCCAAACCCGCTCCCGAGCAGAAGGGCGCTCAGAATCTGGACCAGGGAGCGGAGACGCGATCGCGAGCGATAGAAGACGGTTCCCGATAGAAACAACATCGAGGGCAACAGAAGTCCGAGTGCGAGGTTCGCGGAGATTGCCAGCGCGAGCCAAACCGAAGCCAGGGGCAAGGTGGCCCGGCCCTGAAGAATGGCGATGGCGAGGAAGACGTAGACGACGTGAGCGGCGTGGGCGATGCCGTAGTGTTCTGGATAACCGGCGTACAGCTGCAGAGTCGGCGCTAAGAAGAAGATGAGAAATGTAAGCAATCGGCGGCGGCGCGTCGTACGAAGGGTGCGGCAAGCCCACGCCAACGCCCAAAAATAGAAGAGACCCAACAAAACCGAGTAAATGGCGAGACTGGTTTCGATCGTAAACGACGAAAAAGCCATCACTGCCCGGCAGAACCAGAGTTTGAGCAAGCCTTCCAGAGGCAAGTGCGCGACCGTGGCGAAACGAAGCTGTTGGGTGTCCCAAGGAATGATGTCGATGTCGCCCAAGTCCTGAACCCGTACTCGAAAGACAAGCAGGAATGAAGCTAGAACTCCCGAAACAAGAAGAAAAGTGAGAATCGGAGAGCGACGGCAAGCGAGCGAAAACCTGACGGCCATGCGTTCGATGACCCGCCAGAGCCGAGCGCCAAGGGGAGTTAGCCCCGCCAGAGCCAAGAACAGTACGGAAAGCGTCAGTGGCCAAAAGGGAACCACCGACAAAGGGCGCAACAGCCAAAGCCGTGTATTCAGAAAGTCAGCGGGGAGCAGCTGGGCCAAGAGGGCCAAGCCGATGATGACCAGGGGTATCCCGAACGAAGCCGGGGAACCCTGAAACAGTGAGGAAATTCTCGAACGCATGCTCTTAGAGGGTTTCTTGAAAGTCTCTTCTCCTCCGCCAAAGTTTGGGAAACGAAGTGTCGCTTGCGACAGAGGCCGGGAGGGGGTTGTCAACTCTCACCACCGAATGAACCGCGACCCCGCAGGGTGGGTCGTTGTCGAGCGAAGCGAGGCGTTGACCCACCGGGAGACTAGATTGCCAGGAGTGCGTGGACTGTGCCTGGTTGGGTGTCATTCATCACCGTCTTCTGGGGGTGGCTTTTCGGCCGGCGAGGACCGGTTCTTGCGATACTTACGCCACGCATACTTGAGACGGACGAGACCGCGCCGGATAAAAGGCACGTCGCGGCGGAGTATGAGAGCCCCGGCCAGGATCAGTGCGATACCCTGCAGAGCGGGTAGGACGCAGCCGATAATCCCCAGAATAACCAAGAAACAGCCCAAACCGAGGCGGATCAACTTCTGGAACGGACCCGGGAGAAGGTGATACAGATTTCGGGCGTGACGGACCAGAGGGAGATTCTTGAAGCGCTTGGAGAATGTCGGGGGTGAAGCGTGCACGGGAATGCGGGTAGAGCGTCTCTCGTTAGTTTCTTCCCTCTGGCGAAGCCAAACCCGGCATGCCTAGGCTTCCCGGCCTTCGGAAAGCAATCACCAGGCTGGCACTGGGCAGTTGCTTTCAAGAAGGAGGCACAGTGCCCGTGCGAGAACAATACTCTTTTTCAAAACTCGTCCTTTGGACGAATGACAATAGCCCAGGAGTTCACTCCTGGGCAAGGGCTTGAGGAGAAGCATCCTCGAATCGGAAAAATCGTTCGGAAATACATGAAAATGCGATTTGACGGGAGTCCACGAGTCAGGGTATCGTGTTTACATTGGCCAGATCAGTCCAGGGTAGGCGTGAACGCAAAGGAGACGCTCCATGAATGATGAACGAGACGATCGAGATATGAACTGGCAAGACGGCGGAGAACAAGAGGGACCATCGTCTTCAGATAGTACGGAAGGGTATGGGGGGGAAGGTGCTGGCGAAGGAGAATCCGGCGGGGGATACCAGGGTGAATACGAGGGTGAATACAACGCTGGCTACGACGGCGGGGCGCAGGAAGAACCGAGACCGAGCTGGGAGATACGAGAGTCCTTGGGAACCATGGGCGCGCTTCTGCCGAGCATCAAAGAAGTTCTACTGGCTCCAGAAGATACCTTCCGTCGAATGCCGGTCAGTGGCGGGCTGGGCGGGCCGCTTCTATTCGCAGTGATTTTGGGAACCATCGGTTCGATTTTCGGAATAGGATGGCAGCTCGTCTGGAGTGCTTTACCGATGGCGGCGAGCGGTGGAGCCCAGAATGCGATCAATGAATATGTCACAACGACGACAATATGCATTGTGAGTATGATCCTCTCGCCGTTGCTTTGTCTGGTGGGTGCTTTCGTTTCGGCGGGCATTTACCATGTCTGTCTGATGATTCTGGGTGGTGCGGAGGAAGGCTTCGAAGCGACGTTTCGTGTCTGGTGCTATGTTTCCG
>CAYTDF010000339.1:0-352 GCA_964436365.1 uncultured bacterium
CCCTCGACAATGGGCGGGTCACCTTGCGCAAAACCACGAAGGGCGAACGCCGGGGGGGATCGAGAAACCTGCGGTCTCTCACGACAAACAGTACTCCCCCACATGCGGGGTGTCAATCACGGCAGCGCAAAGACGCGTACCGGAAGTCCTTGCGCGCGGCGCACACCATACAACGTTGGGCTCACCTATTGGCACTGACGTTTCTGCATGCTGCTCCCAGGCCGGCTCTTCCCTTTCGAACTGACCGCGACCAGAATTCCGTCGCTGACAACCCCGTTGCTCGAGGTATAGGGAGTCCAACCGCCACAACGACCCGACTTGCATGCAGGCCCCTCGCCATAGATCACGTACG
>CAYTDF010000339.1:362-5946 GCA_964436365.1 uncultured bacterium
TGCTTCCAAAACGTGAAATTCGCGTCTCTCACACCCGGTTCCCAATCACTCGAGATGCCCGTGCTGTGATACATCCCTTCGTGGTATTGCCAATAGCCTTCGTTCGCAGCGCTGGGCTTGAGCATGAAGGGATCCGTCAGTGGACCGCCGAGAAGACCGACATTCACATACGGGCAGTGTTCTTCCATGCCGTCGTAATGGCCGGGAAGATCCGTGTAATCCAGAAGGTACATCTGGTGGATACCGCGATAGGTGCGTTACTCGCTCAAAGAGTGCGCCACTCGCGAGCGGACTTGGGCCGCCTGGAAGTTGGGGATGGCAATCGCGGCCAGAATACCGATAATCGCCACCACAATCAGCAACTCAATCAGGGTAAAACCGTTCCGTATACGCATTCTTTCCTCGACAGTAGGCAATTCACCTCGTACAGAATCACGAAGAGCAAAACCCGGGATGGTTCAAGAAACCTGCGGTTTCTGAACCCAAACAGTACTTCCTCGCGAACGGGGTGTCAATCACAACGCCGCAATAATACGTACACAAGCGGGCAGATATCCACAAACGAACTCTTCCTCGCGACAAACGTTACGCCGGGCAACGGTTGTCAACGTGAACTACAGTTCACGAGCGCTACAGTTCCATTCCTTCGCGGCTATAGATCGCCCGAAGTCGCTTGTCGTAAATCTCTTTCATCTTCGCCTCGAACCTCCGCGGGATGGAGATATCTTCGGGAATCTCGCCTTGATCGCCGCTCTCTCGAATCCACCGCCGGAGTATTCCGCGTAGCGAGTCCAGCGTTTCCACATGACGGGGATCGTCCGCAAGGTTATGAACTTCGTGCGGATCCGCACGCAGGTCGTACAGCTCTTCGGGGGGGCGGGTCGCGGCCATGAACCGCGCTTGCTCGGGAGTGAGTTTTCCTTCGGCGTGCAGACGCCGCATCAGACGCAGTACAGGATAGGAGCATTCCTTGTAGCGGTTCATCTGCGTATAAGGACGTTCTGGATAGAAATTCCGGATGTACTTGAACGCTTTCGTACGCACACAGCGGATACGGTCCACCGTTTCGTCACAGCGATCGCGTGCGGCGATAATAAACTCCCGCCCCTTCGACTCCGGCCCGAGGAAAGGCCGCCCCTCCATCCCGGAGGGAACGGGAATCCCGGCCGCCTGCAACGACGTTGCGGTGATGTCGATCGCACTCACCAGTTCGTCCCGCACCGTCCCGGCGGACAGGTGTCCGGGCCAACGGGCGAGCAGCGGAACATGAATCCCCCCATCGTAGAGCCACTGCTTACCACGCACATGGCAGCGGCCGTGGTCGCCAAAAAAGAGGACCAGCGTGTTCTCGGCCAGCCCCTCCTCCTCCAGACGTTGCAAGACCGCGCCGACCTTCCGATCCAGGAGCCCGATCGTATCCAGATACAGTGCCCAGTCGCGGCGCGCGATGGGATGATCCGGATAGTAGGGCGGCAGAACCACCCGGTCCGGGTCCACTGGGTTCTCATCCGCTTTACGAAAGGCGCGGTGGGCCTCCTTGAAATTCACTTGCGCGTAGAACGGCTGACCGGGCCGACGCTGGTTCCAGTCCGTACCGTCGAAAGGACTCTCCACATCGAAGTTGAAATCCGTCTTGCACGAACCTCTCACACCCGGGGCGATGGCATCCACGTTGGCGGTGAAATAACCCGCCTCCCGAAAGTAGTCGGTAACGAACCGGACGCCCGCGGGAAGGGTGTAGCCGACCTCCCGGTGGCTACGGTGGTTGTGGGCCCCGATCGAGGTCTGAAACATGCCGGTCGCCAATGCCGAGCGCGCCGCCGAGCAGACCGGTGCCGTACTGAACGCCCCCGTAAACCGTTCGCCTTGCGCCGCTAGGCGGTCTAGATGAGGGGTATGGACCGAAGGGTTCCCATAGCACCCCAGGTCCGGGCACAGGTCTTCGCCGAGGATCCAAAGCACATTCGGTCGCTGTGTAATTGCCGGGCTGGCGGAGGCCGCGCGGCCGCTCAGCAGCCCCGCGCAGGCCGCTCCCGAGTTCCGTAGGAATGCACGTCGTTGCATAGAGCCTCTCTCGAAAGTTTCTTTCTGCAGCGCGCACGAAGTGCCCGCCAAAGTCGGGAGTCTAGCGTCTTCCAATCGGAACGAACTCTTGGGAGACACTGTATTCCCCAAAATTGTGCAGAAAGAATCGATTTTGTGCGTCAATTTGTTGACGCTCTCTGATCGGCACACTATCTATAGTAGAGAGGACACGCTAGCGGATGGCCAGTGAATGGCAATCGTAGGGGCTCCAGACCAGCGTGTTCGGTTGTTTCAATAGACGCAGTGTCTCAACTCCTGCTCCTATCTCCTCTCCCCCCAAAGAGGATGCTTTCCCCCCGCAGCCCATTCTCCTCTCTCTCCCCCCGCGGGGGGAAACTTTTCAATTCTCTACTCAAATGCCTCTTGAGCGGGAATGACCTGAGAACCCGGCCCGGGCCGAGCGCCCCGCATTCCGGTAGAGTCGAGGGAGCGAGACCCCTGCCGTCCCAAACTTCCTGAATCCAAAGACTCCGGCTAAAGTCTCCCGTATCGACACCGGTCGGCATTCGATCGGCCACGGCGAATAGAAACGAAACCGGCAGACATGAAACGCGCAATCGTAGCCATCGTCACCGTCGCGCTCCTGGGCGTCGACGCCTTCGTCATCGCCCGTATGGGATCGCACATGACCGCGGGGCAGATCGCGGGCTGGAGTGGCGGAGCGCTGTTCGCCCTAGCGGCGATTGCATCGTCGCTCTACGTGGGCGCGCTCTTGGCGGATGTCGAGTCTCTCCCCTTCCCTCAAGCGGTCTTCCTCGCCCTGATAACCGAATCCATCGCCATCGTCACCCTCCATCTCGCCCCAGAGAATGGAGTCCTGGTCCGGTTGGCGCTCTTGGCCGCCGTCGGTGGCCTGCCACCTTTCCTCGCCCTGACTCTCCGATACCGGGTCCGCTTCACCCGCGCGGCGGGGGCCAGCGTCGCCCATCTGGCCGTGCTGGGAGCGATTCTGCTCGTGTTCAGTGTCTTGGTGTTGGGGGGAGTCGAGCGGATTCCCGCGCTACTCGGAGGCGAGAATGTCTTCGGGTTGGAGTACGATGTCTGACGACCTCCCCGTCCCCCGTGCATGGGCTACAGACGCGACTCGATATTCGCGAGTTCCGCGAGCGTGTTGAAACCCCCGGCGGCGTCATCTTCGATATCGCAGGCAACCACTTCGTTCTGGGGCAGGGTCTCCCATCCCTCCGCGAGCAGCCGGGCGGCATCGGTCAGATAGTACTCACCTTGGGCGTTTCCCGCTTCGAGACGCTCGAGAGCGGCGCTCAAAGCCCCGGCCCGAAAAGCGTAAAGCGAAACATTCACCCGCCCGCACTCGGCCTCGATCGTTTCACCGGAAAGGCGCTCACGCCGACCGTCCGGGTAAGCGACCTCCAGCCCCCGAAGAATCCCCGCTAGGCGCTGGCGAAGCCCGTCGAGCGACACCCCTCCGCTCTCCAACAGTGCGCAGACCTCGTCACCGAGACTCTTGCGCAACTTCTTGGCGTTGTTCTGAATCGCGCGTGCCGCGTCCAGAAACCGTCCCGCCTCGAAACTCTCCTCGGGCCAGTCGTCCAGCAAACCCAGAATCCGGTCCCGCGCCACATCCGGTTGTTCGAAGATCGCCAGAACTCGCCCGTCCTCATCCAGAAGCACACGGCCCGAACCCGGCCACGCCTCTTTGGAAGCGGTGGTTAGGGTCATATCGGCGTTCCGGGCACGGTGTTTTTCGAGCATATCGGGGATTGCCGTCTCCGAGAGAACCTTATCACCGGCAATCACCAAGACATCGCCCTCGAAGGCTTGCGCGGCCAGATAACGAGCCCCATACCGCGCCGCGTCCCCCGTCCCCAGAGGTTCCGGTTGCAGAACGTAGTGCAGGTTTTCGTCAGCGGACTCGAGATGATCGAGCACTTCACGCCACTGCCAACCCAGAACAAAGACGATCTCTTGGCATCCCGCATCCCGGCAGCGGTTCAAGATGCGATCGATGGCCGGCACACCTTTGACTGGATGCAGAACCTTCTGCACCTGCCCCTCGCCGAACCGAGAGCCTTTGCCGCCCGCGAGAATCACGGCCCCGAGCCTCGAATCCGCCGAGCAACTCCGTTTCGGTAGACGGTGGATGACATTCAGAATAGCGAGCAGACTCTGCCCCTCGCGGGAAGAGGGGAAGGACCGCCACCGGCCGTTCGGACCGCGCCTATGGAGTTCGCCCGCGTCCAGGTCGAAACGGACGTGGGTTTCGGCCGCGAGGGCGCACAGACGTCTCCAGACCTCGGGGTAGATCGTCTGGAGTTCGGCGGGCAGTCCGGGGTGGCAACCCCGAAGCGACAACTTCAGTTTCGTTTGCGGAGGAGTTGAGGGATCAGTCATTCTATCCAAGTGGCGATTGTTCGAGATGAACCGTAATCCTAGCGGTCGGGAGACCGTTACACCACCGAACCGACCCTTGTCTTTGCTCCGGCGACCGGCACCCTACACGCCGGTTTTCTTACTGGATGGATAAGAAGAATGATCGTGGAAATGACCGTTGCCGCCGGGCTCCTGCTCGTGGCGCTGTACGCTCTGTTTGTGGAGCCTATTTGGTTTCGTCTACGGCGCGTGCGGCTCGCTCTCGACCGGCCGGAGACCCCTCGCCTCACCGTCTTGCAGATTTCCGACGCGCACTTCAGACGCAACGAGCGGAGGCGCGCCCGCTTTCTCCAGTCTCTCAAGTCGCTTAACCCCGACCTCGTGCTCTACACCGGCGATATGATGGAGGTGAATGGCCGCCGGGAGACGCTTTGGGAGGCGGTAGACGGGCTCGTGGGTCGTCTAGGCACCTTCGCGGTCCTGGGCAACCACGATTACGTGCGGTACACGCCCGGCGTTCTCCTGCGCAATCCGGAGCTGGTTGACCACAGCAATCTCGACTGGGTCGAGCTTGAGCCGCTCGTACAGGAATACCGGGAAGCGGGAATCGAACCCCTCTTCAACGAGCATCGCGTCATCGACGCCGACGGCCAGGCCATACTCGTAGTGGGTATCGACGACCCGTTCTTACGCAGAGACGATATTGAGAAGGCGCTACACGGTGCCCCCGAGGGGTTGCCCACCTTGGCTCTCTGTCACACACCCCAACCCGAGGCGATCGAAGCCCTCGCGGCCCGAGGCGCAGACTTCATTCTCTCCGGCCACACCCATGGTGGCCAGGTCCGGCTGCCTTTCTTCGCGCCTGTACGGCGCTGCGGAGTTCCGCGCCGACGATGCCGGGGGCTCTCCCGTTGGGGCAAGGCATGGCTGAATGTTAGCGCGGGCGTCGGCGTAGACTTGAAAACACACATCCGGTTTTTCTGCCGACCGGAGGCGGTGCTATTCGAGATCGGACCACCCGACACCTCCGACCCCAACGAGGTATTCGTACCAACCCCGCGTTCCTGAGTGCCCGAACGAAGTGAGGGTGTATCGAAGGGCGCGGGTGCATACCAGACGTGGGTGCGATCACGGATCGATCGCTACCCCGCACACCCAACTCTACCCG
>CAYTDF010000340.1:0-5929 GCA_964436365.1 uncultured bacterium
GTGCGTTTGATTGTACAGTCGGGCCGCTGTTGGATTGCTGGTGCGGCGAGAACGGGTCGACCCGCACTCCCGATGCGGAAGAGTTGGCTCGGGCTCGTGAGCGGACCGGGTCGCATCTGTTTGAATTGCAGGACGCTGGGCACACGATCACGCTTACTGCGCCGCTGCAACTCGATCTCGGGGGTTTCGGCAAGGGGTACGCGGTCGACAAGATGGCGGAGTCGCTTCGCGAGTGGGGAATCCAGTCTTCGCTCCTGCACGGTGGGTGCAGTTCCGTCGTCGCGCTCGATCCGCCGCCGGGGAGCGATGGATGGCGTGTGACGATCGCTTTGCCGGGCGTGACCGGCCGAGCGCCATACGATGTTCTTCTCAAGCGATGTGCCTTGGGGAGTTCTGGGTTGAACAGAGGGCCTCACATCGTCGACCCACGATCTGGCGAACCGGTGCGCGAGCGGCGTGACGTCTGGTGCCGTGCTGCAGATGCCGCTCTGGCCGATGCTCTCGCAACCGCCTTTATGGTTATGGAGCGTGAAGCGATCGAACGCTATTGCCAGGACCGGAAAGACGTTGCGGCGATCCTCGTCTCCGAAGGCGAAAGTTCGCATGACAAGCGCAGTCGGATCCAGCGTTACGGCGAGTGGGAGGAGGCTGATATTCTCCCGCTCGATAACTCGTAACGCATGCAAAGTCACTGAATACTTAATCGAGAGTATATTATGGTCGCTATCGGAGCGTTGGAGAAGGCCTTCCTTCTATGCCCACATCTGTCACTCCGATACGAGGCCTACGCTGTGCGCGATCGATGTAATCGCCCCAGAGAGGGCAGTTCAACGCGGTCCAGGTCTTGATGCGCCGCCACTCTTCCTGCGTCAAAACGACATCGTGGTGCCCGGCATCCAGCACTTTCCAGAGTTTGCTCTTCACGTTGCCGAATGTGAGTGGCTCCAGCTTTTCGCACCCACCCGAGTTCCAGCCGCAATCCACAAAATGAACCAAGCCCTGCGTGATGAAGGTTCGATAGGATGTGGGAATGCTGTTCTCGTCGTGTGTGCCTGTAAAGTCTAGTTTCGAAGGATGATCCTGGTTATGGCATCCGGCGCACTTGGCATCCAAAACGGGTTGCACGACGCGGTCGTAGAAAACCGGGTCGTCTCCCCACGGAGGCGCTTGAATTCGGTCGGGCTCGCGCTGCGATGCGATGGGGCGATGGGGTGCGGGGACACGGTTCCGATCCTCGTGGCAGCCGATGCAGCTGCGCGTCTCGCCCTCTTGCAGGTGCACCAGACTACGCATGCGCTGCAGCTCGTTGAAGTCCTCATCCAGGGCTTGGAGGTATAGATTCTTTCCACTGGGCGCACGGAAGTAGGCCGAGCCGTCTTCTTCGACCGGGACGAGGCCCAATGACGCCTTGGCGACATACGCGGGCCAACCGAACGGGCCATTCACCAGGTCGACGGGCGAGGCGTACCATTGCAAGAACTGCTCGTGGTCTTTGCGGTACTCTCCACTGGGAAGCCTCGCGATATTATGTCTCACTTCTTGAACCACCCGAAGATACTTGACACGGCCGCGCTGGACCGGGGGACTGATCCCTTGGTACACATCCGCCACCATAAGCGTACCGTCTTCAGTGGACTCTTTGGGCTCGATGGTATGGTCGGCGAGCACCGGTGGCCGGGATTGGGGGCTGAAGAGTGTGGGGTACATGCTTGAGATGTCCGGATCGAGGTGGACGAGCTCGCGGTTCCCGAATCGGTCGATAACATACAGTCCGAACGTCTCCCGGGGCGCGTGCGAGCAGAGAAAGTAATCGCTCGAGAGCGGGATCGGATCCCGGAAGCACTCTTCTCGCGGCCACATTCCCGGCCAAGGAACTTCCGGGGTGATGCTCTTGATCGCTTTCTGGTTGAAGCGTCCTTGGTCGAGATCGATCAGGGCGATGGGGCCGTTGATGTCGCCGAAGTGAGAGACGAGCGTACAGGCGATCTCGTTGGTGCCGGGGACTTCCCGTCCCGAGGCGTACCCATTGGGTTGGAGGACGGTGTTGCCGAAGACGAGTTCTGGGTGCGTGCCGTCGGGGCGAATCGACCAGAGTGTCTGCGTGAAGTCCGCGCCTTTGTCAACGTATTCCCAGCGAGTCCAGATAATCCGTCCGTCGTTCATCTGCGAAGGTGCCCACTCATTCAGGCTGGCCCGCGAAATCGGACGGATATTCTCGCCTTCCGGAGTCATGCGAAACAGTACCGAAGCTCCGCCACGGAAACAGAAGACTCGCGACGTGCAGCGGGTGGAGATGAAAGCGAGATTACCGTCGCTCAGGCAACAGGGGTAGAAATCGTGGAATGGGCCGTCCGTGATCTGCCGGAGCCCATCGCCGTTCGCATCCATCGACTGTATATGGTAGTACCCCTCTTCCGTGGGGCGGTAGCCGAAGTAGATCTTCTTGCGGTCGAAATCGGTGACCGGGTTGCGCGCGATACCCTTTCCGGCGTCGAAGAGCGTCTTTACCACCGCGTGGCCCGGCTCCAAGCGGCCGTTCGACTTTGGCACAGTGAGCGTGCAGACCGCTCCTCCGGGACGGAACGGGGCGTCTGTGTAATCGGTGTAGATGTGCGATGGCAAGAACGCATTGCGCTTGACGAACAGGAGATTCGCCAGGCCGTTCAAGTCGTTGTCTCGGAAGAGAAGTTCTCTCTTGGCCACACGCGCCTGGTAATACGCGGCTCGCTCTTCCGGCGTGATCCCATCGGAAGTTGAAATCAGTTCTTCATGCGTACGGTGGAGTCTCTTCAATTCCTGACGTTCAGGCCGGATGTCGTGACCCTTTTCGGCCAACCGGTCGAGCATCTCTTCCATTAGCACCAGCGTGCGGTGAAGCGGGTCGTACCGGAACAGATGCAGAACGTACGAGTTGCCGCCCTCGACTGTGACCTGCAGATCGAACTCCGGGCCGATCGGGCCTCGTGGGGCAGGGACTTCGATGATCTTCGATTGAGCGGGGTTGAGGACGATATCGCTCTCCAGGCCCGGACCACTGCACGAGAGTTTCACGGCTTGTCCGGTACGGGGTGCGGTCAGCCGCACGGGGAACGCTCCATTCTTGGGGTCGGCGGTTTGGGCGATGGCCAGCGGAGCGAACGAGAACGTGACCGGTCGTCCGTGTTTCGGCGTGTGGCGGCCGCCCATCCCCAAACCGACGCGCAAACCGGAGGTTTCACAGCCGGGGAATAGAGAGATGGGTAAGGCGACTTCGATGTGCCCGTTCGTCAGATCGTGTGCGCCTCGAAGGGGAGTTGTCTGAACGATCTCAAAAGCGGAATCGTACGTAATAAAAGCCAACCCGTCATCGGTGATCGCGACAACGCCGCACCCATTCCAATCCGCGCTAGAGACGATGGCGATATGCGAACTCAAAACCTGATCGACCCGCACGCCCAGATAGAGCGTGTCGTCCCGCCACCCGGCGTGGACTTCATGTTCCACGAGCGGTGTGCGTTCGAATACGTACGGATGGGCGACGCGAACCACGCCACGGGACGTTTCGCCCCAACACGCGTCCTCTAGCCGACCGTCAAGGTCCGGGGAGGACGAAAGGGGAGGGAGCGGGAGCGTGTCGTCACCGACATGCCTCGGATACTCTTTGACGAGGCCGTTGTAAGGGACGAGGTAGTCCGCCAAGTCCGCTCGGCCGTAGGTCTTGAGCCACGCGTGTTCCTCGCCGAGAAACGCGTAACGAAGCGTCTTCTCCATCTCGGCCGGTTTCGTTCCGTTTCCCGGCTCAGTCGTGGCGAGAGTCGCTTTGATTGCCGCCAACGGTATGGCATCGGGCGCGGGTTTGATTCTCTCGGGAGGAATAGCGCTTTTCTGGCCATAAATCTCCAGTTCATCGATGCGGACATTCAGTCCGGTGCGCTTGTCGACCGATACGCGAATCCAGCGCGCCTGGACGGGATCGAACGGAAATTCATGTCGGCTGTGAATCGGTGGACCCGTCTCTTGGCTGTAGAGAACGTTCCACGTCTCCGCATACGAATCTTCATCATGAGTCAGCGTGCTTCGAATCGAAAAAGCGACGGCGGGACGGTTCGTGTGCTGCAGGGAGGCATCGCTTGCGAAGGCCACCTTGTAGACCCAGTAGACATCACCGAGATCGATTTCGACCCAGGAAGGGTCTTTGTGGCCCGCCCAACTGTGTGCGTCTCCAGAAAGGCCGTCGTTCAGGTGTTCGATCTTATAGGCGGGCAGTTCTCCGTGCGCGTACACCGAGGATGCGTCCGGTTTGGCGTCTTTATTGAGGGCCAGGTTTTGAAAGCCTCGTTCGTCTTCGTGGGGAACCGCAACATTGCCGACCACGGGAGCGGAGAGGAGATTGCCGGACGAATCGACGATCGGCGGACCTGGAGGCGAAGGCACGAAGTGAGGCGGTGTTTGTGCCCGCGTTGTGCCGGCCACGAAGAGAAGCGCGGTTAGAAACAGAGCATAAGAAGCGGTCCCAAAGAACGCATTCAATCTCGTTCTGTCGGTTGGAGTGTTCGTGGTTGGCTGCATTGAAATCCTCTACGCTGCGAAAGTGGCCGGTCCTCATAGGTTGTGAGAGCATCACAACCCAAAGTATCAGACTACTTTCGCAATTCAGGCTTGTCAACCAACCGAATCTACGCTCTCCACGGCCGCTTCCGTTTCTTGACACTCGCGAGCGCTCTTCTCGCGATGAGAGCGTCTTCCACAACCTGGAAATCGAACATTCCGGCGCAGACAAAATCCGCTCCGTTCTCGAACGCGAATTGAAAAGCCTCGCTGGGGTGGATGGCGCCCGCCGCCATCACCTTGAACGCGATCCAGGGGATATCGAGCGATTTCATATAGTCGATTGTGGCTTTTGGATCCATGCACCACATATTGTCATGGGGCGGGAGTTTTCCAACCGGACGTTCGGCGACGGGCGTCGCCGACCAGTACTGATCGCTGTGTAGAGTCTTCACCCAGAAGTCCGGCTTTATACCGGCATCGACGCACGCTTGGACGGTTTCGAGACAATGCGCGCCCAGTCCTCCCGGCGTATTCTGCTCGCGGATGAATTCGAGAGCCTCCGCCAACTCATCGACCTGCTCTTCGCGCACCAGCCGATCCGCAATCCCGCCCTGAACGTAAACCGCGTGCGCGCCACTGTCGATGGACCGTTGGATACCCGCCTTGAGGCCTTCATCGACAGCGCAATCCGAAATCCATTGGATCTTACCGCCCCGCTCATCCCAATATTTATTAATGACTTTATCCGAGCGAGGGTTCGTTAGGACGGTGTTGATACCGTTTTCCTCCGCGATTTCGAGCGTGTCGAACACCTTCTCGTCTGTGTGATAGGCTTTCACGAAATCGGAGACATAGATCAGGTCGCGGCTGTGCGCCCAGCCACCGATAAGATTCCCCCCACAAAAAAGACGGCTGATCTTGAGATTCTTGATCTGCCCATACGGAAGTTCTTTACGGCCCCTGGAGGTGGCGTGCGGCTTCGACTCCTGCGACAGCTGTGCGAGCAGGTGGTTCTCTTCGAAACTCGCGGCCGCCCCGAATCCGGTTGAGGCGGCGACGGAGCCTTTCAGGAAGTCTCGACGATCTACTTTCTTCTTGTCGTTCATGGTGAGTTCCTCGGTCGTGATCCACGGGTGGAGTTGCGCCCCCATCGACTGGGCTGCAAGCTATCTTACCATACCCAAACCGCGATTTACACTGGAGAATAGACGGTGGGGAACATTCTTTTGGTGCGGCTGAGGAGAAGATGATGTTCAATGCCAAGTCCGGTTTGCAGCGGCTCTTGTACTGTGAATTCATTCTGATTCTAGTCCTGTATAACTTGAGTATCCACGCTCAATCCATTTCAGGTGCGCTCGACAAAGAGACCGTTGCCGGTGCGAACCGCGATTTCACATTC
>CAYTDF010000341.1:0-5927 GCA_964436365.1 uncultured bacterium
TGAGCCGAGTTCTAAATCATACTCCATGCATTTTTCTGTCTTCTACAAAGGCGTGAAACCAAAGGATGCCGAGGCCATTGTCCAAGAGCATTTTCTGAAGGGCCGTGTGTATGAGAAATGCCTGATCCGCGATCCCGATACACGCAATCTGATCACGACCCACGCGGATTATTCATTCTTCCGTAAGCAACACAAGATAGTTCTGGGGAACTGCGGCGTCATCGATCCTGAGAATATACGCGAGTACATCGCCCGGGACGGATATATGGCTCTGGGAACGGCGCTGACGGAGATGACTCCGGAAGAGGTGATCGAGCAAGTCGAGACCAGCCGTCTACGGGGCCGGGGCGGTGCGGGGTTCCCGGCAGGACGCAAATGGCGGTTTGTCCAACAAGCGGCGGGCGAAGTGAAATACGTTGTTTGCAACGCCGATGAGGGCGATCCGGGGGCGTTCATGGACCGGAGTGTTCTGGAGGGCGATCCGCATCGTGTACTGGAGGCAATGACAATTGCCGGGTATGCCGTGGGCGCACAGAAAGGCTACCTCTACGTCCGCGCGGAGTACCCATTGGCGATCCGGCGAGTCGAGTTGGCCATTCGGCAGGCGCGGGAAATGGGCCTGCTGGGACGCAACATCTTTGATGCCGATTTTTCGTTCGATCTAGAGGTCCGTGTCGGCGCGGGCGCGTTCGTCTGCGGTGAAGAGACAGCGCTGATGGCCTCGATCCAGGGACGGCGCGGGATGCCTCGTCCCCGGCCGCCATTCCCGGCGGTCAGCGGACTTTGGGATTGCCCGACATTGATCAAGAACGTTGAAACGTGGGCGAATATCGTTCCCATTATGAGGCACGGCGGCGAGTGGTTCGCAAAGATCGGGACGGAGCGAAGTACGGGGACAAAAGTTTTCGCCTTGGCGGGTCAGATCAACAACACGGGGCTAGTGGAGGTCCCGATGGGCATGACGCTACGAGAGATCATTTTCGAGATTGGGGGCGGTATTCCGGGCGGACTGAAGTTCAAAGCGGCGCAGACAGGCGGTCCTTCCGGGGGGTGTATTCCCGAGGAGAGCCTCGATATACCGATGGAATACGACACGCTCGCCGAAATCGGTTCGATGATGGGCTCCGGCGGTCTGATTGTCATGGACGAACAGAGCTGCATGGTGGACGTCGCCAAGTTCTTCTTGGAGTTCTGTGTGGATGAATCCTGCGGAAAGTGTCCGCCGTGCCGAGTCGGGACGCGGCAGATGCACCGTATCCTGCAGAAGTTCACACGCGGCGAGGCCGATATGGACGACATCGGTCGTCTCGAAGAGCTCTCCGAGACGATTGCCCGGTTGAGTCTCTGTGGATTGGGACAGACAGCGCCGAATCCCATCCTCTCGACATTGCGTCATTTCCGGAATGAATATGAGGCTCACGCCGTTGCCAAACGCTGCCCGGCAAAGGTCTGCCCGGCGCTTGTGAAATACGATATCGAAGAAGAGGCGTGCACAGGATGCGGGCTCTGTTCGAGAGTCTGCCCTGTGGATGCGATTCTGAAGGTCGACGATAGAAAACTGGTCGCTATTCAGGAGACACGGTGCATCAGTTGCGGAGCCTGTTTGGATGTGTGCAAGTTCGACGCGGTCGCGAAAACATCGTTGGGCATCGACGCCGAGGAACAAGAATCATGTCTCGCAAACGCTTAGAGATGTGTGACGGAGCCGGAATTTTGGAGAAACACTCTCATGAACGTCACGATTGACGGGAAGCCGCGGCGAGGCCGAGCCGGACAAACGATTCTGGACGTGTGCCGGGAAGCGGATATTTATGTCCCGACACTCTGTTACCACCCCAGACTGTCGGTGGTCGGGGCTTGCCGGATGTGTTTGGTGGAGGTGGAAGGCACCGGGAAACTGCTCGCCTCGTGTTCGACACCGACCGTGGAGGGAATGGTCATTTCGACCGACACACCGGAACTTCGCGAGCACCGCCGGCTCAACTTGGAACTCCTATTCAGCGAGCGAAACCACATCTGTCCTTTCTGCGAATCTTCGGGAAACTGCGAACTGCAGGCGTTGGGCTACAAACATCAGATGGAATCGGTTCGTGTGGAGTATTTGGCTCCCCAACTGGATATGGATATCACCTCGCCGTTCTTCGGCTTGGATCACAATCGCTGCATTCTCTGCACGCGCTGTGTCCGGGTGTGTGACGAGTTTGAGGGCGTGCACACGCTTGACCTTCAAGGCCGTGGCAACAAGACGACCATCGGTGTGGATCTGCACGGCGAGTTTGCGGGGAGCAGCTGCACGCTGTGCGGAGCCTGTGTCCAGGTTTGCCCCACGGGCGCGCTGTTCGACAAGCTCCCGGCCTACCGGGGACGGCCGGAGGCGCTCGAAACGAAGACGACGACTTGCCCGGGATGCGGCGTGGGGTGCGGTTTGGCCGCCCAAACGCGGGACTCTCAGGTGATCCGCGTGATTGGAGATGAGTCATGTGAGATTAACCGAGGGCATACCTGCCGAATCGGCCGATACGAATCCGTTGAGATCGAACGGGCGCAGATCCGACAGCCTCGACTCGGCAACGAAACCGAAGAAGAAAGCGCCACCGATATCGGTTGGGACGTCGCGCTGAAGGCTGCGGCGAAGGTGATGAAACGGAACCGAACGGGGAAATCTGTTGTGGCCCTGTCCAGTCGCTCAACGCTGGAAGCCTGTATTGAAACGGAGAGACTACTGGACGCACTCGGAGACGATGCGGTGGCCACCGTGCTCGATCTGAATTTGCCACCCGATCCAAAACCGAGTCCATCCTTTGATATGTTGAATGGGGCGGGTGTGATTTGGGTGGTGGACTGCGACCCCGCGCGTTCGGCGCCGGTGCTCGGTTCGATGATCCGAAGGCGTTTGCGGAAGCGAGCGGCTAAGGTTGTGGTCTGCTCGACCCGGAGAACCGAACTCGACCGTCACGCAACACTCAAACTCGAAATCAAACCGGAGGCGGTGGCCACACTGCTTGTCGAAAGATCAGAATCCGCCGTTGATGGGGCGATCCTCGATATGAGCGAGCGGAAGCGTAAGAGACTGCTGGGGTGCCTGCAGGATGGCAATCGGCATGTTGTGGTAACCAGCGACCGGCCTGACCGGCGAGGGCGTCTCCACCTATTCCCAAGAGAACGCCTGATGGAAGCCGGAAGACAGGATGTCGGTTTTCTGAACATCACCGTGGGCGCGAATACCCTGGGGCTGGCCGCGTTGCTTGGAGATCGACTGGTAAATAGAACCTCGCTTGCCGACGAAGAGATCGGAACACTCATCGGTGTTCCTGGGGATTTAACGACCGATGATTGCATCACCGCTTTGTCGAGTCTGTCCAGGCGGGCGGTCTCAACAATCCTATTGGCGTGCTATGAGATGGAAGAAATCCCCACGGCGCGCGTGACACTGCCAGTGGCGACGTGGTGGGAAGAGGGCCCGGCGCATGTGGTGAGTCTGACAGGGGCAGTTTCTCCCGTCTCTCCTGTGCTTCCGAAGCGGGGCGAAGCACCGTCCTCCGCCGAGGCACTGCACCGGCTCACTCAGGCCGTCGATCCTGCCCGCATAGCCGCCCCGGTCGAGTTTGCGTCGATCCAGGCGCGTTTGGAGAGTTGTTGGGCAGAAGGGAAATTTGCGAGATGACAGAGAAGATACGCGTAGCAACTGCCTGGTTGGGAGGATGCTCGGGCTGTCATATGTCGTTCTTGGATTTGGACGAGCGATTGATCGACCTTGCGGAGAAGATCGAGATCACTTTCAGTCCGATCACCGACATCAAGACCATCCCCGAGGTCGATCTAGGCATCGTGGAAGGCACGGTCTGCAACGACGAGAATCTTGAGGTGCTACGGGATATGCGCGCGAAGGCGAAAGTGCTGGCCGCCATCGGAGACTGCTCGGCCTACGGCGGTATCCCGACGATGCGTAACCGATTTCCACAAGAGGAGGTCCTCCGGCGGGCGTACATCGAAACCGAAAGCACCGAGTACGCCGAGATTCCCCACGGCGGCGTACTGCCAACACTCCTGCAGATCGCCCGGCCGATTCAGGAGTTCGTCAAAGTCGATGCCTATATCCCCGGATGCCCACCCCCGAGCGACGACATCGCCTACGCCATCGGCGAACTCTCGGAAGGCCGTATTCCCGTGTGGGAAGAGGGACGTCTGCACTATGACTGAACCGATTGTCATCAATCCCGTGACCCGGCTCGAGGGGCACGCAAAAATTACCATTCATCTCGACAATGACGGCGCTGTCGAAGAAGCTCGTTTTCATGTCGTGGAGTTTCGCGGATTCGAGAAGTTCTGCGAAGGTCGATACTTTGCGGAGATGCCGACGATCACTTCGCGCGTATGCGGTATCTGTCCAGTCAGCCACATTCTCGCCGGTGGCAAAGCCTGTGACGCCATCATCGGGGTTGAATTGCCGACAACCGCCAAGTTGCTGCGCGAGTTGATGCACATGGGGCAGCTGGTGCAATCCCATGCACTGTCGTTCTTCCATCTCAGCAGCCCCGATCTGCTGCTAGGCTTCGACTCGGATCCGGCAACGCGAAACGTCATGGGCTTGATCGCAAAACATCCCGACTTGGCCCGGCAGGGCATCCGGCTGCGCCGCTTCGGACAAGAGGTGATTCGCCACGTGGGTGGTCGCCGTATTCATGCAGAATCAGCGGTGCCGGGAGGCATGAACAGCGCGTTGAGCGAGGCCTCGCGCAACGAGCTCCTTGGCGATCTTCCCGAAGCGCTACGCATCGCGGACGGAGCCTTGGAACTTCTGAAAGGGTATCTCGACACCAACAGCGCCGAGAGCGATGCCTTCGCGCGCTTCGACTCCAGCTACCTCAGCCTGCTCCAATCCGACGGCGGATTGGAACACTACGACGGATTTTTACGTTTTTCTGGGGTGAACGGTGAAGTTTTGCACGATCAGATACCCTGCGAGGATTATCTGAATCATATCGGCGAAGCCTCGGAGGAGTGGTCGTATCTGAAATTCCCGTTCTTGAAGGCACAGGGCTATCCCCGGGGAATGTATCGTGTGGGCCCGTTGGCCCGACTCAATGCCTGCTCACATATCCCCACGAGCAAAGCCAATACGTTGCATCAAGAATGGAAGGCATCGCGCGAAGGCGTGGAACCCGGCTCATTTCACTATCACGCCGCCCGCTTGATCGAAATCGTCTATTCGTTGGAACGTATCCAAGAAATCCTCGACGATCCTCACGTGACAGGACAGGAGACATGCCGCCCTGGGCGGCCTAAGAACCACGAGGGCGTGGGCTGTATAGAAGCGCCCCGTGGAACGCTGTTCCACCATTACTGGGTAGACGACACCGGACGGATTGAAAAGGTCAACCTCGTCGTGGCCACAGGGCACAACAATCTGGCCATGAACGCGGCGGTCACAGCGGTCGCCAAACGCTACGTCAAACCGGAGAGCCTCGAAGAGGGTATGCTCAACCGCGTGGAAGCCGCCATTCGCTGTTACGACCCGTGCCTCTCATGTAGTACGCACGCAGTGGGGACGATGCCGATGGCCGTGGAACTGTTGGACGCGCAGGGGCACCTGCTCGACAGTATCGCTCGGAGCTGACCGTGCGAAGCGGAAATGAATGCCGATCGCGTCCACTAATCGTCGGCTACGGCAATCCCGGACGAAGTGACGACGCAGCGGGTTGGCTTGTCGCCGAAATGATCGAACGACGCTGGGGCGACCGAGTCGAGGTCGCGACGCTGCATCAACTCGATGTGGTCTTGGCCGAGCGGCTCTCATTTCACAAGCAGGTCGTCTTCGTCGATGCAGAAGTGAGGGACGACGATAGCTCCCTCTCACCCGATCGACTCGAACCCGCCTTGAATGTGTGGGATCTAACTCACTCCCTGAATCCGCAAGCCATACTGGC